>CAITAM010000311.1 GCA_903890265.1 uncultured Pseudomonadota bacterium
GCACGTTGCGTCATCGCGCAGCTCGCGGATCCGGTGGCCGGTCTCGGACCAGACGGCGTGCAGGTGGAGCCGGCTCTCGTCAATCAGCGTCCGGCCACCCGCACTGATACGGATGCGCCCGTCGACCGACGGGTGGCCGAGGGCGCGGACGTGCGCGGCGAGCCCGTGGCGCGCGAACACGGCGAGCGCGGCGGCGACGTGCGCGTCGGCCACCTGGATCACGGCACCGGGCTCCTCGGCGAACAGCGATGCCACGGGATCGGCGACCGCACCGAGATCGGCATGGACGCCCGCGTGCGCCGCAAACGCCATCTCGGCCAGCGTCACGAACAGCCCGCCGTCGGAGCGGTCGTGGTAGGCGAGCAGCCCACCGGCCGTGGCGAGTTCGCGGATGGCGGCAAAGAAACCGCGGAGCAGGGCCGGGTCGTCGACGTCGGCCGGCACGTCACCGAGCGCGCCGTACACCTGCGCGAGGCAGGACCCGCCGAGGCGCGCCTTGCCGGCACCGAGGTCGACCACGAACAGCGTCGACGGGCCGGCATCGAGCTTGAGTTCCGGGGTCAGGGTCCGGCGGACATCGGCCACCGGCGCGAACGCCGTTACCACGACCGACACCGGCGAGACCACGCTCTGCGGCCCGGCCTCGTCGGTCCAGGTCGAGCGCATCGACAGCGAGTCCTTGCCGACCGGCACCGCAATACCGAGCGCCGGGCAGAACTCCGCGCCGAGCGTGCGCACCGCGTCGTACAGCACGGCGTCCTCGGCCGGATCGCCGGACGCCGCCATCCAGTTCGCGGACAGCTTGATGTCCGACAGCTTCTGCACGTCGGCCGCCGCGATGTTGGTGATGGCCTCGGCGACGGCGAGCCGCGCGGAGGCGGCACCGGACAGCAGCGCGACCGGTGGCCGTTCGCCGATGGCCATCGCCTCCCCGGCATGGGTCGTGTGGCCGGCGAGGGTCACTGCGACGTCCGCGACCGGCACCTGCCAGGGACCCACGCAGGGGTCGCGGCTGATGAGGCCGGTCACGGTCCGGTCGCCGATGGTGATCAGGAAGCTCTTGTCGGCGATCGTCGGCAGGCGCAGCAGCCTGAGCGCGGCATCGAGCGGCTCGATCGAGGCGGTCGCGAGCGCCTCGACGGGGCGGACGGCGTGCCGGGCCTCGCGGGTCAGCCGCGGCGGCTTGCCGAGCAGCACGTCCAGCGGCAGGTCCACCGGACTGTTGCCGAACTCGCGGTCCGTGACGACGAGGCGGCCATCGTCGGTGAGGGTGCCGAGCACGGCGTAAGGGCAGCGCTCGCGCCGTGCCAGCGCCTCGAAGTGGGCAAGGCCTTCCGGGGCGAGGCAGAGCACGTAGCGCTCCTGCGACTCGTTGCACCAGATCTCCAGCGGACTCAAGCCCGGCTCCGCCAGCGGAACGGCGCGCAGGTCGATGCGTCCGCCACGGGCGCTGTGTGCGATGGCTTCCGGAATCGCATTGGACAAGCCGCCGGCGCCGACGTCGTGGATGAGGAGAATCGGGTTCTTCGCGCCGAGCGCCCAGCAGCGGTCGATCACTTCCTGGGCGCGTCGCTGCATCTCGGGGTTGCCGCGCTGCACGGAAGCAAAGTCGAGGCCCGCGGCTGACGAACCGCTGGCGACCGACGAGGCCGCACCGCCGCCGAGCCCGATCAGCATGCCGGGACCGCCGAGCACCACGAGCACGGCGCCCACCGGCACCTCGCCCTTCAGCGCCTGGTCGCGGCGGACGTTGCCAAGGCCGCCGGCGAGCATGATCGGCTTGTGGTAACCGCGCCGCGTGCCCGGCGCATCGCCCGCAACGCGCTGCTCGTAGGTCCGAAAGTATCCGAGGATGCCCGGCCTGCCGAATTCGTTGTTGAATGCGCAGGCGCCGAGCGGGCCGTCGATCATGATGTCGAGCGCGCTCGCGAGGCGCGGGTTGCCGCCGCCCGGCACTTCCCACGGCTGGACGAAGCCCGGGATGCAGAGGTTGGACACCGCATAGCCCGTCAGCCCGGCCTTCGGCTTCGCGCCGAGCCCCGTCGCCCCCTCGTCGCGGATTTCACCACCGGAACCGGTCGCCGCGCCCGGGAACGGAGAAATCGCGGTCGGGTGGTTATGGCTCTCGACCTTCATGACGATGTCCACGGACTCGTCGCTGAAGGCGTAGCGCCGCGAGTCGGGATCCGGCCACAGCCAGCCGGCACGCTGGCCTTCGATGACGGCCCCGTTGTCGCGGTAGGCGGACAGCACGCCGGCGGGACTCGCGGCGTAGGACGCCTTGATCATCGCAAACAGCGAACGCGGCTCCGTCACGCCGTCGACCACGAACGTCGCATTGAAAATCTTGTGCCGGCAGTGCTCGGAGTTCGCCTGGGCGAACATCATGAGCTCGACGTCCGTCGGGTCGCGGCCTAGCGTCGCGTAGGCCTCGGCGAGATAGAGGATCTCGTCCTCGGACAGCGCGAGCCCGAGCGCGGCGTTGACCTCGCGCAGCGCGGCGACCGCGTCGTTGCCAAGCGGCACGTGGGCCACGGGCCGCGGACGCTCCACCGCGAAGAGCCGGCCGAGGTCCGCAGCCCTGGCCAGCGCCTCGGTCATCCGATCGGACAGCAGCCCCGCGAGCCGCGCCCGCGCCGCCTCGTCGAGCGGGCTCGCGAGCGAGAGGGTGTAGGCGAGGCCGCGCTCGATCCGGCGCACCGCGTCCAGGCCGCAGACGAGGGCGATATCGGTCGCCTTGCTGCTCCACGGCGACACGGTCCCGACGCGGGGCACGATCAGGAGTTCATCCGTGTCGGCGGCGGCGACGGGTTCCGGCTGGTCCGGACCCGGGTAGTCGAGCAGGCGCGCGAGCCGCTCGCTCTCCCCGGTCGTCAGCGGCCGGTGCAGGTCGACGAAGTGGCGGTAGCGGGCGGTGAGTCCGAGGACCCGCCCGTCCGCGGCGCGCAGGCGTTCTTCGAGCTTGCCGAGGCGAAAGGGACTGAGGGCGGCGGGACCGGGCAGCGTTAGCATCAAGAACCGTCTACTGCGCCTGGCGGCATGCCGTGGCGAGCCCGCAGTTTACACCGGGTGCCGCACCGCCCGGGACTGTCGGCGAAGATTTCTTGTCGCCCGGGCTACTTGCGGCTGCCGGACTCGGGTCCGGGGGGCAGCGGGAAGGGCGTGATGTTGCCGCCCTCGTAGGCGCTGATCTTGGCAATGCCCTGTTTCTGCACCTCGTCGATGCGCAGCACCGAGTGCAGCGGCAGGTAGGTGCGCCGGACGCCCTCGAACTCCGCCTTGATGCGCTCCTCGGTCGGGTCGACGACCAGCATGCCGCGCTCGCCGAAGGTGAGACCCTCGACCTCGAGGAAGCCGAACAGGCTGCCCTGGGTCACTTTGCGGGCGTAAACCTCGTAAACCTTGCCCTGATGGACAAACATAACTTTAAAAATGTGACTCGCAGCCATCTCCAGTACTTCCCGGTCGAGCTAAGGTCCCATCGTACACGGACTGGTAAGCCTGCTGGCAGCACGCATTGCCGGGGATGCCGGGACCGTGTGGGGGTTTGCGATCAATGCTGACGACCGGCGGTCCAGTGCGGGCCGCTCTACTGCCATGGATGGCAGTACGGGGGTAGTTCCATGGCTCTACACTTGCGCGTTGTTGGCGCTTACGCGGCCCGCCTCGGACCGCAGGCGGCCAGGGCCTTCGGCGTCCACGGCGGGCAGATCGGCCGCGCCCCGGACAACGACTGGGTACTGCCCGACGACGAACGCTACGTATCGGGCTACCACGCGACGGTCAGCGTGCAAAAAGGCCGCTGGGTCGTGACCGACCGCAGCTCCAACGGCACCTTCGTCAACGGCTCGCTGCGGCCCATCCCCTCGCACCAGAGCTACCCGCTGAGCGACGGCGACACGCTGCGCATCGGCGACTACGAGATCCACGTGCGGATCACGCCGGAACTCGACTTCCCGCCCCAGGAAGGGACCTTCGCGCCCGACGGAGGCAGCGACGCCTTTGCCATGACCCACGGCGATATCGGTGCCGAGCTTGATCTGCCGGGCCTGATCGCGACGGGACCGGACGGCGACGGCGACAAATCCGCGCCGCCCGCCGCCGACGCACC
>CAITAM010000312.1 GCA_903890265.1 uncultured Pseudomonadota bacterium
AAGCTCTTCAGGAATGCCGAGATGTAATCCGTGCCACGACTGCGCGCGATCAGCGACAGATCCGGCGGAGCGTTGCCGAACCAGCGCTTCGCGTCCTCGGTCGACAACGACGTGCGAATGGTGTCGCTGACCTTGGCATCCGGATTAAAAATCAGGTTCTGGCGAAGAACCTCCTCGGGGATCCCGAGATCGGCCGCGATGCGGTTGTAGCGGACGTACTGCGCGGAGTGACAGCCCGAGCAGTAGTTCATGAAGTTGCGCGCACCACGCTGCAGCGAAGCTCGGTTGTGGATGTCGTTACCGGCCGGCGGGTACGCCTCACCCTCGTTCGCCCGCGCAACAGACGAGCCCGCGACGACCACCGAGGCGAGCATCAGCACGGCGAGATGCCGGGCGGTCTTCGGAAACGTACGGAACATCGTCATTGGCGCGAACTCAGTGTTCGTGGTCATGGTAGGTCACCCGGCTTGGAACAGTCTTCGTGCTGTCGATCCTCGAGTACCACGGCATCAGCAGGAAGAACAGGAAGTACGTGACGGTAAAGATGCGGGACAGCAGCGGGTAGATGCCCTGCGGCGGCTTCATGCCGCAGACCGCGAGCACCACGAAGCTGACGGCAAACACCCCGAGCATGAACTTCGTAATCGGACCCTTGTAGCGGATCGACTTCACGGGCGACTTATCAAGCCACGGCAGGAAGAAAAGCAGG
Organism: uncultured Pseudomonadota bacterium; assembly: GCA_903890265.1. Classification (GTDB taxonomy): domain Bacteria; phylum Pseudomonadota; class Gammaproteobacteria; order Steroidobacterales; family Steroidobacteraceae; genus CAIKMS01. Next base: position 710 of record CAITAM010000312.1, read on the forward strand.
GCGATTGCCGAGAACATGACGATCACACCCCATACCTGCGTACCGGCAAACGACGGCACCGCACGCAACATCGCGTAAAACGGGGTGAAGTACCAGACCGGCGCGATGTGCGGAGGGGTCTGCATCGGGTTCGCCGGATCAAAGTTCGGCGGCTCAAGGAACAGGCCGCCGAAGCTGGGCGCGAAGAACACGATGCCGCAGAAGATGATCAGGAACACCCCGAGACCAAACGTGTCCTTGACGGTGTAGTACGGATGGAACGCAATCCCGTCGAGCGGCCGGCCGCTGGCGTCCTTCACCTTCTTGATCTCGATGCCGTCCGGATTGTTCGAACCGACCTCGTGCAGCGCGAGAATGTGCGCGATCACGAGGAAGACGAGAATCAGCGGCAGCGCGATCACGTGCAGCGCGAAGAACCGATTGAGCGTGATATCCGAGATGTAGTAGTCGCCGCGGATCCACTCAACCAGCGAGTCGCCGACGAACGGGATGGTGCTGAACAGGTTGACAATAACCTGCGCGCCCCAGAACGACATGTTGCCCCAGGGCAGCAGGTAGCCCATGAACGCCTCTGCCATCAGCGCGAGGTAAATCACCATGCCGAGAATCCAGAGCAGCTCGCGCGGCGCACGGTACGAGCCGTACATGAGCGCCCTGAACATGTGCAGGTAGACCACGATAAAGAAGGCCGAGGCACCCGTGGAGTGCATGTACCGGATCAGCCAGCCCCACTCCACGTCGCGCATGATGTATTCGACAGAGGCGAACGCATCGGCCGCGGACGGCTTGTAGTTCATCGTCAGGAATATGCCCGTGATCAGCTGGATCGCGAGCACAACGATCGACAAGGCCCCGAAGTAGTACCAGAAATTGAAGTTTTTCGGCGCGTAGTATTCCGTCAGGTGGTCACGCAGGATCGAGTCCAGCGGGAAGCGGGCGCTGATCCAGCCGTAAAGCCCCTTCTGCGGGACGGCATCGATTTCGGTACTTGCCATCTTTCTGTCTCCTGTCCCGCCCCGTCGCTGCGGGGCTTCTGCCTTAGTCAGTTGAACGGTCTAAGCGGTGCGCGGCCGCGGCGCCGCCCCACTACTCGACTCGCCTCAGGCCGTCTGCGCCTCTGCGCCGACGACGACGCGGGTTGGCGACGCAAAGCTGTAGGGCGGCACGACAAGATTCTTAGGCGCAGGTACGCCCTTGAACACCCGACCCGCCAGGTCAAACTTCGACCCGTGGCACGGGCAGTAGAATCCGCCGGGCCAGTCCGCCGAGACGGTCACGTCACCCGGGGTGAACTTCGACGCCGGGGAGCAGCCGAGATGCGTGCAGACCCCGAGCACGACGAAATACTCCTCGTTCGACGCCCGCCCTGAGTTCTTCGCATAGGCGGGCTGATCGGATGCATTGGAATCGGGATCCGCAAGCAGCGGCGTCGCCGTCTTGAGGCTCGCCAGCATTTCCGGGGTCCGGCGCAGGATCCAGACCGGCTTGCCGCGCCACTCGACCTTGAGCATCGCGCCCGGTTCGAGCTTGGCAATGTCAATTTCCACCGGAGCGCCCAGCGCCTTCGCCCGGGCGCTCGGCTTCCAGGACGCCAGGAACGGCGTGGCCACGAAGACGGCGCCCACGGCGCCCGTCAGTGTGGTTGCGGTCGTCAGCAGTTGCCGACGGCCCAGATCAACGTCGTCACTCATCATCCACCCCTGTCGCTGCCAAGGCCGCTGCCGGGCAATCCGGCGCCACTCAAGCGCCGGCCGGACAGCGTGTCCGGTAACGGCGCGAGCGCCCGCTGCGGCCCCTGCTTCACGAGAATGCAGGACCTGCTCGCGGGACCCCTCATTATACACAGCCGACGAAGCGACAAGAGCGCGGCAAACATCGTTAAACTCGACCCGGCTATGCCACGCTTCGCCAGACTCGTCAATTTCCTGAGCCCGTGGGTCGCGCTGGGTCTGGCCGGCGCTCTCCTTGCCGTCTATCGCCATCCTGGACTGCTTGGCTCGGAGCCTCGGCCGGCCGCAGCGCCACCGGCCGCGGCCGCTGCCGCTGCCGTCCAGGTCACGCCACCCGCGGCGGAGCGGCAGGCCGCGGACACCGTGCCGCCGCCGGCGCGCAGCGCGCCCGCGGTGAGCTATGCCGATGCCGTTGCCCGGGCGGCGCCGGCCGTGGTGAACATTGCCACCCGCCGGGTCGTCATTGAACGGCAGCTGCCGGAGCGGCTTGCCCCCCTCTTCGGCGACGTCTGGCCAGAGTACCGCCAGCGTGTCGACCGGAGCCTGGGGTCTGGCGTCATTCTCGACAGCGCCGGCCATATCGCCACCAATCACCACGTGATCAAGGATGCGCAGGAAATCGAAGTTCAGCTGGCGGACGGGCGGGTCGCCCCTGCCAAGCTGGTCGGCAGTGACCCCGACACCGACCTTGCGCTCCTCAAGGTCGAACTGCCGAACCTGCCGGTGATGACCCTCGGTCACTCTGACCAGCTGCGGGTTGGCGATGTCGTCCTCGCGATCGGTAACTCCCTCGGGTTTGGACAAACGGTCACCCAGGGAATCGTCAGCGCCACCGGGCGGAGCGCCCTCGGGCTCGCAACCTTTGAGAACTTCATTCAAACGGACGCGGCGATCAACCAGGGCAACTCCGGCGGGGCGCTGGTAACCGCCAATGGGGAGCTGATCGGCATCAACACCGCGGTATTGCGCGGACAGGTCGGGATCGAGGGTGTTGGCTTTGCGATACCCGTTAATTTGGTCAGGGGCGTCACCGCGGAAATCGAGCGCCGCGGCCGCGTGGTGCGAGGCTGGACGGGTATCGGCGTGGCCTCGCTCCCCCCGGACCTCGTGGACAACAGCGGCAAGCCAGTTCACGGGGTGCAGGTCCGTGGGTTCTACCAGGGCAGCCCGGCACCGGGCGCCGGGCTGCGCCCGGGTGACATCATCACAAAGCTGGACGGCACCGCGATTGCCGACACCCAGGCCTTCCTCGCGAACCTTGCCCGACGTAAGCCCGGCAGCACCGTCAAGGTGGAGGCCCTTCGTCCGGGCGCCGGCGCCGTTGAGGCCACGGTAGCGATCGTCGAGCGCCCCCGGGGCTGAGAGGGGCGAGGGCTGTCGCTAGTCGGGTATGCGCTTGATGCTGGCGCCGATGCCCTGCAGCTTCTCTTCCAGCGCCTCGTACCCGCGATCGATATGGTAGATGCGCTCGATCTCAGTCGTGCCTTCGGCAACAAGGCCGGCGAGCACCAGGCTTGCCGACGCCCTCAAATCGGTCGCCATAACCGGCGCCGCATTGAGTCGCTCGACACCGCGGATGATCGCCGTGTTGCCCTCAAGCCGGATCTCGGCACCCAGACGCCGCATTTCCAGCATGTGCATGAACCGGTTTTCAAAGATCGTTTCGGTGATCGTGCCGACCCCGTCGGCAACGGTATTGAGCGCGGCAAACTGAGCCTGCATATCGGTCGGAAACGCCGGATAGGGCGCCGTGCGCACGTCCACGGATGTCGCACGGCGGCCGCGCATGTCGATACCGATCGTGCTGTCGCCGACCGTGACCGTACCGCCTGCTTCACGCAGCTTGGCGATCACCGAATCGAGATGCGACGGAATCACATTCTTGACCAGCACGCGACCTCGGGTGATCGCGCCCGCGACCAGGTAGGTGCCAGCCTCTATGCGATCCGGCAACACCTCGTAACTGCCACCGTGCAACGAGTCAACCCCGTCAATGGTGATGGTGTCCGTGCCCTGGCCGGTAATCTTCGCACCCATCGTATTCAGGAAGTTGGCGAGGTCGACCACTTCTGGCTCGCGGGCCGCGTTTTCGATTACGGTCGTGCCTAACGCAAGCGTCGCCGCCATCATGAGATTTTCGGTACCGGTTACGGTTACCGTATCCAGGATCAGCCGGGCGCCCTTGAGCCGACCCGCTCGCGCCTTGATGTAGCCATTCTCGATGCGGATGTCAGCGCCCATCTGCTGCAAACCGGTCACATGGATGTTCACGGGCCGCGCGCCGATCGCGCAACCACCCGGAAGGGAAACGTCGGCACGCCCGAAGCGCGCCAGCAGCGGACCGAGCACCAGGATTGACGCACGCATCGTCTTGACGAGATCGTACGGGGCGACGAATTCCCTGATCGTCGACGCATCGACCTCGACACCCATGCGCTCGTTGATGGTGACGCTGACGCCCATCCGGCCGAGGAGTTCGTTACTCGTTGTCACGTCCTGAAGGTGAGGAACGTTGCCGACGCGCACGACGCCATCGACGAGCAGGGTCGCCGCCAGTATCGGCAGCGCGGCATTCTTGGCACCGGAAATCCTGACCTCACCCTCCAGCGGGGTGCCGCCCTGGATGTGCAGGCGATCCACCTCAGCGCCCCGTCGCAGCGGTGCGCGAAGCCCATTCCTCGGGCGTGTAGGCCTCGATGGACAGGGCGTGGATTTCCCTCCCGACCGCAGCGCCGAGCGTTGCATAGACGAGCTGGTGTCGCTGCAGCGGGCGCTTGCCGGCAAACTGCGGGGCAACGACCACCGCCTCGAAATGCGTATTGTCGGGCGTCGAAACCCGGGCCTGACCGCCGGGCAACCCGGCTTCGATGTGGTTGCGCACGTATTCGGCATCAATCATGGGAGCTGTTCCACGGTGGGACTCGCTTGCGGGAACCGCGCGCGGTCGATAGGCCACAGTGTAAGGAATCGGGGGGGCGGGGAACAGTCGCGCCAGCCCGCCCGGGGACGGCTATGATTGGCCGAGGGCGGATTTCGCTGCCGCCGGGGGACGCCGCCATCACACCTCATGCTCGCACCGAGACCGCCCAGCCGTACTCCGACGAGGCCATCGTCGCCCTCGGCGCGCGGGCTCTGCGGATCGAGACTGCGGCGCTCTCGGCACTTGAGCGCCGTGTCGATGCCCGGTTTGCTGCGGCCTGCCGCGTGCTGTTTCAATGCGCCGGTCGGGTCGTTGTGACCGGCATCGGCAAGTCCGGTCACATCGCCGGCAAGATCGCCGCGACCCTCGCCAGCACCGGCACACCCGCCTTCTTCCTCCACCCCGCGGAGGCCAACCATGGCGATGTCGGCATGATTGCCGCCGGCGACGTCGTCGTCGCGCTGTCGTACTCTGGCGAAACCGCCGAGGTCCTTGGCATCGTCCCGTATCTGCGCCGCCTCGGAATTCCACTGGTGGCGCTGAGCGGCAACCCCCAGTCGTCGCTCGCCCGCCACGCCGACGTCCACCTCGATATCAGCGTTGCCGAGGAGGCCTGCCCGTTGAATCTCGCGCCCACCGCAAGCACCACGGCGACACTCGCGATGGGCGATGCACTCGCGGTCGCTCTGCTCGGTATGCGTGGCTTCACGGAGGAGGACTTTGCACGCTCCCACCCGGGCGGCAGTCTCGGCCGGCGCCTGTTAACGCGGGTGGCCGATGTCATGCACGACGGTGATGCAGTCCCTCGCGTCGGCGCATCGACAACGGTTCGTGAGGGATTGCTCGAAATCACGGCCAAGGGCCTCGGCATGACTACCGTGGTTCAGAGCGACGGGCGCCTCGCTGGCGTGTTCACCGATGGCGACCTGCGGCGCGCCCTCGACCGGCGAATCGATGTACACGAGACATTGATCTCAGAGCTGATGACCACCACCTGCAAAACCATCCGGCCCGAAGCGCTGGCCGCGGACGCTGCCAGATTGATCGAGCAGTTCCGGATCACATCGCTTGTGGTGGTCGATGCCGAGCACCGGGTCGTTGGGGCTCTGAATGTTCACGACCTCATCCGTGCGGGCGTGATGTGACGCGATCTGTGCGCCTGCTGGTGCTCGACGTAGACGGCGTTTTGACCGACGGGCGCCTGTGGTATGGCCCTAACGGCGAAGAACTTAAGGGGTTTCATGTCCGCGACGGCCTCGGCATCAAATCCGTCCTCGCGGCGGGCATTGAAATCGCGGTTATTTCCGGGCGTGCGTCCGCCGCAGTGTCGGCCCGCTGCGCGGAACTCGGCATTCGTCATGTGATCCAGGGGTGCACGGACAAGCGCGCAGCGTTCGATTCGCTATGCACCTCGCTCGGGATTGCCCCGGAGGCTGCCGCGTGTGTCGGTGACGACACACCCGATCTGCCGTTGCTGGTCCGTGCCGGTCTTGGCATTGCGGTGGCGGATGCGCATCCCAGTGTCCGAGCCGCTGCGGGCCACGTCACGTCGCTGCCTGGCGGCCATGGCGCCGTGCGTGAAATATGCGACTGGCTACTCGCCGGACCGAACTCGTGAAAAGCCGGCAGCAGTGGACACTGATTGCGCTGGCGTTTGCGGCAGCCGGCAGCTGGTGGCTCACGGCAAGCGATGACGGCGAAGCACCGCCCGCCGCGCCCGAGGCGCCGGGTCAGCCGGGCTATTACCTGCGCGATGCGAAGCTAGAGCAGACGGATGATGACGGCCGCGTCTATCTGCGCATTACGACCGAGCGCGCGGCACAGGATCCGGCGAGCCAGGAGATCGAGCTCACGCCCGTTCGCGTCGAGTACATGCCACCCGGGACCGCGCCGTGGCTCCTGACCGCCGACCAGGGTCGCCTACCGCCGGGCGGGCGCATCGTCTCACTGTCCGAAAACGTGACGCTGACCGGCACGCCCGTCCCGCGTGCCGCGCCCGCGATCATAAGGACGCCCCGCCTCGCGCTCGATACCGTCGATTCGATTGCGACGACCACGGCTGCGGTTCGTATCGAGCTCGGCAAACAGGTCATGTTCGCCACGGGAATGCGGGCAGATCTCAAACACGACCGCATGGCGCTCGAAGCCAATGTGCGCGGCCGCTATGTCCGATAGGTCCCTACTGTCCGCGGCTCTAGTTGCATCGTGCGCCATGTCCGCCGGCGTTTGCCTTGCTGCACCACCGTTTGTACGCGGCGACCAACCGATCACGGTCGATGCGCAGTCGTCCGACTTCGACTACCGTAATAACAAACTGCGGTTCAAGCAGATCAAGATCCGTCAGGGCGATCTCACGCTCGAGGCGGACGAGGCGCGCGCAACCGGGCTCGATTTTGAAAACAGCCAATGGGATTTCGACGGAAAAGTCCGCATTACGACTCCGGACAGCACGCTGACCAGTAACAGCGCTGTCGTGCGCTTCAGCAACAACGTCCTCAGCACCGCCACGATCACCGGCCTGCCCGCACGGTTCGAGCAGCGGCGCGACAAGGGCACGGCCAAGGGCCATGCGGGGCGAATTGATTACGATTTTTCGTCTCAGACCATCGTACTCGCCGACCAGGCGTGGCTGTCCTACAACAACGGCGACATTACCGGGCGAACCCTCGTGTACAGCATCAAGGACCAGCGGGTTCGGGCCAATCCGCAGGAGCAGGACAACCAGCGGGTACATATAACCATCAACCCGAAGGGCCCGACAGCGGTGGCGTCACCGACGGTCCAGGCGCCGTGAGCACGCTGAAGGCCGTCAACCTCGCGAAGAGCTACCGGTCGCGCAGGGTGGTCCGCGACCTCTCGATCGAGGTGGCTGCGGGCGAGGTCGTCGGGCTCCTCGGTCCGAACGGGGCCGGGAAGACGACGGCCTTCTACATGATCGTCGGGCTGGTCAGCTGTGATGCCGGTCGCATTGAGCTTGGCGGCCGTGACGTGACCGCGCTGCCGATGCACCGGCGTGCCCGCCTCGGGCTTGCGTACCTGCCGCAGGAGGCATCGGTATTCCGCAAGCTGTCAGTTGCCGATAACGTGCTTGCCATTCTCGAGACCCGGAGCGATCTCGACGCCGACGGGCGCCGGCAGCGGCTGGATGAACTCCTGGACGAGCTTAAGGTCTCCCACCTGCGCGACAGCATCGGACAAAGCCTGTCGGGCGGCGAGCGACGGCGGGTTGAGATCGCACGCGCACTCGCCATGGAGCCGCGGTTTGTGCTGCTCGACGAGCCTTTTGCCGGTGTCGATCCGCTGGCCGTGTCCGACATCCAGGCCAGTATCGAGCACCTGCGCAAACGGGGCATCGGGGTGCTCATTACGGACCACAGCGTCCGGGAGACGCTCGGCATCTGCAGCCGCGCCTACATCGTCAGCGAAGGCGGGGTCATTGCCGCCGGAACTGCGGAACAGATCCTTGCCAATCCTCAGGTACGTGAGGTGTACTTGGGTCAGGATTTCAGGATGTAGTCGCCCCGCGGTTGGCCGCGGTGGCGAATTTACGGCCAGCTGACGGCACCCGGACCCATGCTCAAACCTTCTCTGCAGCTGCGACTCGGGCAGCAGCTCACCATGACGCCGCAGCTGCAGCAGGCGATCCGCCTGTTGCAGCTGCCCGCGCTCGAGCTGCAGCAGCAGGTGCGCGAGGCGCTCGAGCAGAACGTCATGCTCGAGGCCGAGGATGAGAACGACGAGGTCGACTCGCTCGAGGGCCTTGCGGCGGGCGGCGCGATCTTTGAGGCCGACGCCGGCGTTCCCGACCCGTCCGGCAAGCCGCTGGACACGGAGCGCCTCGCGGACGGGGGTGCCGATGCCGACGTCGACGCCGAAGCCCGGGACGGGGCACCGGACGACTGGGAGAGCAACAGCGCCCCGGCGGCCGAGACGTCGAGCTGGAACGGGGATGACGACCGGGCGCTCGAACTCAGTGACCGGAGTGGCGAATCACTCCAGGAGCACTTGCTTTGGCAGCTGGAGCTCGGTCGGCTGAGCGCGCGGGAACTGACCATTTCCCGTCTGATCGTCGACTCGATCAATGACGACGGTTACCTCAGCGACTCGCTGGAGGAACTTCGGGCGGCACTTGGTCCGGAGTTTGCTGCGACCGAGGCGGAGCTGGAGGCTGCCCTCTCGCACGTGCAGGCCTGCGACCCCGCCGGCGTCGGTGCGCGTAACGTCCGCGAGTGCATCCTGTTGCAGCTCGCGCAACTGAGCGAGGACGTGCCGTGCCGATCACTCGCCATGGAAGTCGCACGCAACCACCTCGAACTGGTTGCGAGTCAGCAGTACGGCCCGCTGCGCCGGATTCTTCGTGCCAGCGAGGAGGAACTGACGATGGCCCTCGCCCTCGTGCGGTCCTGCCATCCCCGTCCCGGCTCGACGATCCAGCCAAGTGAGCCCGATTACATCGTCCCCGACGTCTACGTCCGGCGCGGTACCGACGGCTGGGTCGTCGACCTCAACGCGTCCGCCCTGCCCAAGGTCCGCCTGAATCAGACCTACGCCGGACTCGTGACGCGGGCATCGGACCATGCCGTCTTGCGGACTCAGCTCCAGGAGGCACGCTGGCTGCTGCGCAGCCTCGAGATCCGTAACGAGACGCTGCTGAAGGTTGCCCGCTGCATCGTCGCCCGCCAGACCTCGTTCCTGAACGAGGGCGAGGAGGCGATGGAACCGATGGTGCTGCGCGACGTTGCCGAGGCCGTGGAGCTGCACGAGTCGACGATTTCGCGCGTAACTACCGGCAAGTACATGCACACGCCGAGGGGCGTAATCGAATTCCGGTATTTCTTTTCTAGCCATGTCGCGGGCAATGACGGCAGTGAGATGTCGTCCACCGCCATCCGGGCCAAGATCCGCAAGTTGATCGCGGCGGAGAACCCCGAGGCCCCGCTCTCGGACAGCCGGCTTGCCGAGGTGTTAAGTACAGAGGGGGTCAAGGTAGCGCGCCGTACCGTGGCCAAGTACCGTGAGTCCATGAACATTGCACCGTCGAGCGAAAGGCGCCGGCCGCCGCCCCGCAATTAGGTGCAGACAGCGGCCACTTTTGAGGCGGAGACGATCAAGGAGAAGACCATGCAGCTGACCGTGACCGGGCTTCATATCGACGTTACGCCCTCGATGAAGTCCTATGTCGAGAAGAAATTTGAGCGAATCAGCCGTCATTTTGACAGCGTGCTCGACGTGCACTGCGTACTCAGCGTGGAGAAACTCTCGCACAAGGCGGAGGCGACCCTTCGGGTTTCAGGCGGCAATATTCACGCCGACGCCAACGACAGTGACATGTACGCTGCCATAGACTCGCTCACCGATAAACTCGATCGCTGCGTCAAGAAGCACAAGGAGAAGCGCACGGACCACCACGCTGCCGAAGCGCAGCGAGGTCGCGTCGCCCTTTAGTCCATTTTGCGGCGCAGCACCATCATCGGGCCGCGGGGGGCTGCGCAGTTGTCGCGCAGCCCGCCGCGCAACCCCCTGGGGAAGACTCTATGCGCGTCATCATCGTCAGCGGACTTTCAGGCTCGGGCAAGAGTGTCGCGCTGCGCATGCTCGAGGACCTAGGCTGGTATTGCATCGACAACATTCCGGCGGGGCTCCTCAACGACTTCGTGTCACACACGATTCGCGCCGCCGAGGACATGTACGCGAAGACGGCCATCGGCCTCGACGCGCGCAACCGGCCTGCCGAACTCAACATGGTGCCGAACGTCGTGCGCGACCTGCGCAAGAGCGGCATCGGCTGCGACGTGATTTACCTCCACTCGGACGAGTACGTGCTGCTGCGGCGCTACGGGGAGACCCGGCGCCGTCACCCGCTGACCCGTGACGGCGTGGACCTTCGGGATGCCATCAGTGAGGAGCGGCGCCTGCTTGAACCGCTGTCCTATACGGCAGACCTCGTCATCGACACCTCGCGCACGAGTGTCCACGAGCTCCGGGAACTGATCCGCGCGCGCGTGGAGCAGCGCCAGGACGGCGAGATCTCGCTGCTGTTCGAGTCATTCGGCTTCAAGCACGGTCTTCCGGGTGATGCGGATTTCGTATTCGATGCCCGAACCCTGCCCAATCCGTACTGGGACCCTGCGCTGCAGCCGCTGAGCGGCCTCGACGCGGAGGTCATCGCCTTTCTGGAATCGCACGATTCCGTGCGCGACTACCTCGGCGACATCGAGCAGTTCCTCGCGCGGCGCATACCGGAGTACCAGCGGGCGAACCGCAGCTACCTCACGGTCGCTATCGGCTGCACGGGCGGGCAGCACCGCTCGGTGTACCTCGTCGAGCGACTGAAGGAGCGCTTCGCCGCCAGTCACCCGCAGACGATCGCGCGCCACGCGTCGCTACTGGCCGGCAAAGGGCGGGCCTAGAAAGCGGATCAGTTCGTCGCGCCGGTCGTACGCATCCGCGTAGCCGAGCGCAATCAGCTCCCGGGTGTAGCTCGATTCGAACAGCAGGTAGGACAGCAGCAATCGGCCGGCGTGGTTATCCGCGCCCATGACCCGCATCAGCGAGCGCATGCTTCGCGGCAGTGCATCGGCATGCCGCCCGGCGATTTCGCTGAAATTCAGCGACGGCGTCAGCAGGAGCGGCGTTACCTTGCGCACCTCGACGCCGGCGGATACCGAGGCCTCGACCAGCAGGTTGTCCCGCTCCAGCCGTTCGAGATCGCCCTGTAGCCCATCAAGGAACAGGGTGTCCAGCATGAATCCGAAAACGTGTCCCATCGACGGCGGCCCGCCATTGGCCGACACCGGCGGTGCCGCAGGCTTTTCGTCGCGCACCGTGACGACCAGCAGCCGGTCCGCGCCGAGATGAATGGCCGGCGACAGGGGTGCGACCTGGCGCATGGCACCGTCACCGAAGTATTCGCCATCCATCGCGACCGACGGAAAGAGGAACGGCACCGCGGCGCTTGCCATCAGGTGGTCCAGACACAGTTCGGCGGGCTGACCCTGCCGCCAGTCACGTCGCCAGGGCGGGATCTCCCGCGCGCTCTCGTAAAAGGCGATGGAGCGGGCGCTCTGGTAGGCGGAAGCACTGATCGCGATCGCGTCCAGCAGGCCGGTATCCAGCGCAAAGCGGATCCGCGCGAAGTTCACGTGCCGCTCGAGCAGCGCGCGCAGCGGCGACGTATCCAGGACCGCGTTGGGCGCCCGGACGACCGCACCTCCGGTCAGCAGCGCGGTCAGCCAGCGCAGTCCGGAGCGCAGCATGGTGCCGCCGTCGGAGCGGATGACCTGGTCGACGTGAAAATTTCGCCACACGCGCTCGAGGTTGACGGCGCCGCGACGGAACTCACCCGCGTGACTGGCGAGCACCGAGCAGAGGATGGCCCCGGCCGACGTACCGGTCAGCACGCGAAACGGCAGCGGCGCCGATGGTGGCACCCATTCCGCCAGCGCCTTGAGCACACCCACCTGGTAGGCACTTCGGGCGCCCGCACCCGGCAGCACCAGCGCCAACTTGGGCACGGGCGCTGGCGCGTCGGCCGGCGCAAGGCGCTCCACTGCTACTGCGTTCATCGTGGCATCATCCGGGCTCAAAGCTGTCCCGTCCTATCAGTGGCGTCGGCCCCCCGGCAGCAAACATTACCTGCGGATCGTGCAGTACGTCGCGTTTTGAGATCAGGAGTTACCGAAATGAATCGACCGGTTCTTGCTGCGGTGCGAAATTGGATCTGCGCACTGACGATTGCCCTGGTTGGCCTCGGATCGACACCACCGGCCCGGGCGGCGGACTCCCCGCAGCCCGGCTCACCCGCACCGGCGTTTGCGCTGCCCGACCAGTCCGGCGTGGTCCGGCGCCTCGGCGACTACAAGGGCCAGTGGGTTGTCCTCTACTTCTACCCGAAGGACGGTACGCCAGGCTGCACGACGGAAGCCTGCGAATTCCGCGACAACATCTTTGCATTCCGTGATCTCGGCGCCGTGGTGCTCGGCATCAGCCTTGACGACGTTGACTCGCACGCGCGCTTCGCGAAAGACCAGCACCTGCCTTTCCCGCTGCTGGCGGATGCCTCGAAGGACACCGCGCGCCAGTACGGCGTCCTGTCGGGTCTCCTTGGCATGATCAACTACTCAAAGCGCGAGACTTTCCTGATCGATCCCAAGGGCCGTATCGCCAAGCACTACGCGGACGTGGATCCGAAAAGCCACTCGAAGACCGTGCTCGAGGACCTGAAGGCACTGAAAGCCGCCACCGGCTGAGATCAGCCGCGCGCGCGCAGCGCTCGAGCCGCCCGGTCGAGGCCGGACAGGGTCAGCGGGTACATCCGCCCCTCCAGGAGTTCGCGCGTCATGGCGATGCTCTGGGTGTACTGCCAGCGATCTTCACGCTGCGGGTTGAGCCAGGCGACGTGCGGGAACGCATTCAGCAGGCGGCGCAGCCAGACCTGCCCGGCCTCCTCATTCCAGTGCTCGACGCTGCCACCCGGCTGGCTGATCTCGTAAGGACTCATGGTCGCGTCACCCACGAGTACGATCCGGTAATCGGGACCGTACGTGCGCAGCAGATCCATCGTCGCATACCGCTCCGCATGCCGACGCCGGTTATCGACCCACAGCGACTCGTAGACGAAGTTGTGGAAGTAGTAATGCTTCAGGTAGCGGAATTCGGATCGGGCGGCACTGAAGAGCTCTTCGCACACCCTGACGTACGGATCCATGGAGCCGCCGACGTCGAGCAGCAGCAGGAGCTTCGTCGCATTTGTGCGCTCGGCGACCATCTTGAGATCGAGGAAGCCTGCGTTGCGAGCCGTCGCCGTGATGGTGCCGTCAAGATCAAGCTGGTCTGGCACGCCCTCCCGGGCAAATCGCCTCAGGCGGCGCAGCGCCATCTTGATATTCCGCGTGCCCAGCTCGATACGGTCATCGAGGTTACGGAATTCGCGCCGCTCCCACACCTTCACCGCCGTGCCTTGACGTGACTCACCCCCGATCCGCACGCCCTCGGGATTGAACCCGTCGTTGCCGAATGGCGAGCGGCCACGCGTGCCGATCCACTTTGAACCGCCCTCGTGGCGACCCTTCTGCTCGGCGAGACGCTCAGCCAGCGTCTTCATCAGCGCCTCGAATCCGCCAAGCGATTCGATTTTCGCCCGTTCTTCCTCGGACAGCACGAGTGCGCCCATCGACTCCAGCCAGTCGCGTGGCACGTCGCCGCTTGCCAGCGCCGCGAACGTAGCCTCGGCGCCCTCAAAGTACTGCCCGTAGAGCGTGTCGAATCGATCGTAGTGCCGCTCATCCTTGACCAGGCACAGGCGCGCGAGCCAGTAGAACTCATCGACCGAATAGCTTGCGACGCGCGCCGCCATGGCCTCGAGCAGGGTAAGGAATTCCGGGGGCGATACCGGCACACCCGCGGCCCGCAGGCCGAGAAAAAACCTAACGAGCATTCCTGCGGTGCA
>CAITAM010000313.1 GCA_903890265.1 uncultured Pseudomonadota bacterium
CGGCAGTTTCACCGTAACGCCAAACCCGCCGCTTGACAAGGCTCGCCGGCGCCGCTCAGGACGAGGGATTCTTGACCGGCAGTCCGCCGCCGCACAGCCCGTGCTCCCCGGCCGCCACAGCCTCCGACCCGGTACCGGTGAACCGGCCGCAGCCACCCGAGCGGTAGTCGAGGATCATCCTCGTCTTCGGATTGCTGCGGCTCATCAGGCCCGCCCGCGGCACGATGAGGCTGAGGAAGCGCAGCAGGGGTGGCAGGCGGGCGGAGCCCCGGTAGGCGGCGTCCGCCGTCCAGCCGTCGAACTCGATCCGGTACAGCGCGGCAAACGCCACCGCGCGCCCCTCCCCGTCCTTGCAATGCACGAGCATCGCCCGGCCGGCTGCCCGCTCCCGCGCCGCCAGGCTGAAAAAGGCCTGCAGGCGTTCGCGGGCCGGCTCCCGCCCGCAGGGCAGGTTGACGTGCCGGATCCCGTGGCGCTCGAGCATCGCGCGCTCGGCGTGCACCTTCGGGTCGCTGGCATCGCGCAGGTCGACCACCGTGTGCACGCGAAGGCGCCGCACCACGCGCAGCAGCGCAAGCGGCCGCATCGCGCCGGACTGGTACAGGAGGCCCGGCGAGACCGTCACGAGCCGTCGGCGGACGAGGATCCAGTGCACGTGGTACATGCCGAGCCAGACGAAGGCGAAGGCAAGGCAGGCGAGTACGACGAGCGCGCTCACCGCACCACCTGCGACTCGATCAGGTATTCGCGGGAGACGAGCTCCCCGACGAGCCGACCCGCCCGGAGCGCCGCCGGCAGGCTGCCGGTCTGGCGGCCGTGCATCACGAGCCGCTCACCCAGCACGCGGCACGACCCGCACCGCAGCGGCTCGTCGGCCGGCAGCCGGACCGCGAACCACGCGTAGCGCGCGGCCAGCGCGTCGGGGGACAGCCCGTCGTTCGACTCGTAGCGGCGCACGATCGCCTCGGGCAGCAGGAAGCGGTAGGCCTCCTCGCTCGAGACGAAGGCGCCGGGGACGTAGACCTCCTGGTGGGCCACCGCAAGCCGCGCGGCCGGCGAATACGCGCCCGGGGGCGCGTCGTAGGAACGCGCGAAGGCGCCGAGCATGAGCAGACTCGCGAGCGATGACAGTGGCAGCAGCCAGCCGAGCCGGCGGTTCACGAGGGCGCCGAACGCAAGGCCCAGGCAAACGACACCGCCGACCCAGAACGTGGGCTCGAGGACGAGCAGCGGGCTGAGCTCGCGTGCCGCGGCGGCCCCGAGCAGGACGAGCGCGGTGCCCGTGAGCAGCAGGAGCACGGCGCTCGCCCGCACCGCGATGACGCCGAGCCGGTCCCAGGCGAGGGCCGCCAGCACCGCGAGCGCCGGCATCGCGGGCAGCAGGTAACGTCCGGAGCGCTGCGCCGGCAGCGAGAAGGCGAGGAAGAGCGCAATGACCCAGACCCAGAGAAAGCGCTCGCCCTGACTGAGCGACCGTCGGCGCCGCCACGCGTCGACTACGAGCGCGACCAAGAGAGGCGCGAGCAACCCGCCATTGGCGATCGTCGCGAGGGCGAGCGAAAAGACACTCGAGCCGCCGACGAGCAGCCCGGCGACGTAGCCGCCCCCGCTGTGGAACTTGCCGGCATTCTCCCCCACCACGAACTCGCGCCACACCCGACCGGGATCGGGATCCACCGCGAACCAGAGGCCGAACACCGCGACGCCGGTGCCGAGCGCCAGGGCGATCCACGCCGCATCGGCCGGCCACGCCCGCGCCCACCGCCGGTCGCCAGCGCTCGCGGCACCGTGGCGTCGATAGACCCACAGCCAGCCGACGAGGGCGAGCCCCGCCGGCAGCGCGAGGGCGAAGGACTTGTAGAGGTTCGCGAGGCCGAGGCACAGCCCGACCGCGAGCGGCGCCACGACCCTGGACTCGAACAGCCGCCCCCGGCTCAGCACCACGGCGGTCAGCGGCACGAGGAGCCAGGTCGTCTCCGGCGGATCGGTCAGGAGCGGCCGACCGTAGCGGTAGGTGGCGAAACAGCCCAGGTAAAAGAGCGCCGCCCAGGCACCGCGCTCGCCGCGCCCGCTCAGCCGGTACGCCATCACCGCGGCCAGCGCCGCGGAAACGAGCGTGTAGAGCACGCTCGGCAGGCGCAGCGCGCCGAGCGTCCACTGGCCGCTGCCCGCCGCCATGGCCTGCCAGAAGAGCAGCGGCGGCTTGGTGTCCTGCATGCCGGGCAGCTCGGAACGCAACGGCAGCCAGTGGCCGGACAGCGCCGTCTGGCGCGCAATGTGCAGGTAGACGAACTCGTCGCCGTTGGCCGGAATCTCGGTGCAGCCGAGCCCGTAGAGGTAGACGAAGGCGGCCAGCGGCAGCGCCGCGTACAGCAGCGCCGGCCATGCCGCCCAGGCCCGCGGGTTCGGGCTCTGGCTCTGGCTCTGGCTCTGGCTCGTGCTCGTCCTCATGCGCGCGGACTCGAGAGGAGCTGAAGGGCGGCCTCCAGCGCCGCCGGAACCCCGATCTGGCGCAGACAGACGTTGTCGCC
>CAITAM010000314.1 GCA_903890265.1 uncultured Pseudomonadota bacterium
CGGCTGATGACGCACGATGACGGCTCGCTCGTGGCCGCCATCGTCGACCTCTGCGTCAGTTCCGGGCTGATCGTCGCGCTGCTGTCTGCTGCCAGGCGGGCCGCCCGCGCGCCGCAGACGCTGCTCGCCCTGCTCGGGACCGAGGTGCTCCTGGCACCGGCCGTGATCGCTGTCCTGCTCGGCCAGGGCACGCTCGGGGCCGCCGATCCCACCGGGCAGATGCTCAGGCTGTTACTGCTCGGCCTCATCGTCTGGGACCGCCTGATTGCGGCCCACGTGCTTCGCTGCGCCTTTGACGTGTCTCTGGGTGCGGGGATCGCGCTGTCGCTCGCGACGGCGGTCGCGGGCTACCTGCTCGCGAGCTGGCTGTCGCCGCTGCCGGCGCCGGCGAGGATCTAGCACCGTGCACCTGCACATCCTGGGTATCGCCGGCACGTTCATGGGCGGCATCGCGGCGCTCGCCAAGTCGCTCGGGCACCGGGTGACCGGCGCCGACCAGAACATCTATCCGCCCATGAGCACGCAGTTAGAGGCGCTCGGCATCGAGCTCATCGAAGGCTGGCACGTGGCCCAGCTCGACCCCGCGCCGGATCTCGTCGTGATCGGCAATGTCATGAGCCGCGGCAACCCGCTCCTCGAGGAAGTGCTCAACCGGGGCCTGCCGTACGTGTCGGGACCGCAATGGCTCGCCGAGCACGTGCTCGCCGGGCGCTGGGTGATGGCCGTCGCCGGCACGCACGGCAAGACGACGACAACCAGCATTCTCGCGTTCCTGCTCGACCGGGCGGGACTCGAGCCCGGCTTTCTGATTGGGGGCATCGCGGGGGACTTCGGGGTGTCCGCGCGGCTCGGCAGGGCACCGTTCTTCGTCGTCGAGGCCGACGAGTACGACACCGCGTTTTTCGACAAACGCGCGAAGTTCGTCCACTACCGGCCGCGGACCCTGATCCTGAACAACCTCGAGTACGACCACGCCGACATCTATCCGGACATGGCCAGCATCCGGCGTCAGTTCCACCACCTGGTTCGCACCGTACCGGGCGCCGGCGCACTGATCGTCAACGGCGGCGCCGAGGAGCTCAAAACCACGCTGGCGATGGGCGCCTGGACGCCCGTGACCGAGTTCGGCGATCGGCCGGAATTCCACTGGTCCGTGCGGCCCGCCGTGCCCGACTGGTCAGGATTCGACGTGCTGGAGGCGGGCACGCCGGTGGCCTCCGTCCGGTGGTCCCTGCTCGGTCGGCACAACGCGGAAAATGCCCTGGCCGCGATGCTGGCGGCGCGCCACGCGGGGGTACCGGTCTCGCAGAGCGCGGCTCTGCTCGGTGCCTTCGCCGGGGTCAAGCGCCGACTCGAGGTCCGGGGTACTGCCCGTGGCGTGACGGTCTACGACGATTTTGCGCACCACCCGACGGCGATCGCGCTCACCCTGGCGGGGCTGCGCGCCAAGGTCGGCAGCGCGCGGATTCTGGCGGTGCTCGAGCCGCGCTCGAACTCGATGAAGCTCGGCGCCCACCAGGCGGCCCTCGCCGGATCCCTGGCGGCCGCCGACCGGGTGTACCTGTACGCACCGCCGAACCTCGGCTGGGATCTCGCTGCGGTCGTCGCCGAGATCGGCGCCCGGGCGGCTACCGACGTCTCGATAGACGCGCTGGCGTCCAGGATAGCCAGCGAGGCCCGTCCGGGCGATCATGTGCTCGTCATGAGCAACGGTGCCTTCGGTGGCCTGCACGCGCTGCTGCTCGAGCGGCTGGGAGCAACCTGATATGCCGTTGCGCGAACTGCCCCTCTTTCCCCTGTCGTCGGTGCTCTATCCGCAGGGGCCGCTCGCGCTCCGAATCTTCGAGCCGCGTTACGTCGACCTCGTGCGCCGCTGCATGAAGACGGACTCGGGTTTCGGCGTGGTCCTGATCGTCAAGGGCCGGGAGGCCGGCGCCGCTGCCGTCACGGCGGCGATCGGCACCGAGGCAAAAATCGTTGACTTCGATCAGCTGGAGGACGGGCTGCTGGGGCTGACCTGCGTCGGCCAGGAGCGTATCCGGGTCCACCGGACCTGGACCCAGCCGGACGGGCTGCACGTGGCCGAGGTCGACGACATCGAGCCCGAGCCCGCCGCGCCGGTGCCGGTCGATTGCCTTGCGCTGCGCGCCATCGTGGAGCGCGTCTGGCCCGAGCTCGGCGCCCTGTACGGCCATGTCCCGCCGCGCTTTGATGACGCGGGCTGGATTGCCAACCGCCTCGCCGAGCTCGCGCCACTCGAGCCTGCCGTTCGTCAGTCGCTGCTGGAAATGGCCGACGGCGAGGCGAGACTGCGGGTGCTGGCACCCCTCATCCAGATCCGCGAGGACGCGGACCGCTAGTCGGGGCGCGCGTCCGCGGCGGGCACCGACCCGGCCCGGGACGGCAGGCCGGGGACGCGGCCTAGCGCGAGGAGCGTGCCGACGATGGCCAGCGTCCAGGCGAAGACCAGCCAGCCGGTAAAGCCGTCAGACTGGCTGGCCAGCCACGCCGTCGGCGCGTCCATCGGTCGGGCCGTGACGCCGACGGCCACCCGCATGACCAGCACCCAGCCGGCGTGCAGGCCGATGGCGAGCGCAATGGAGCCGGTATAGAGCCGCGTCAGCGACAGCAAAAGGCCGACCGCGGTGAGGGCGAGGAACGCATCGGCGATCCGGCCGAAGTGAACGAAATCGTTGGCCACGGCGGACAGCAGATGGAGCCCGCTCGCGGGCGTCACCTCGGTAGCCGGAATCGTGATGCGGGCGAGGAAATGCAGTGCCGAGTAAAAGGCGCTGACGAGTAGCAGGCCGGCAAACCGCGCTCCCGCCCGGCGGCCGATGTCACGCATGACCGCACCCTGCAGCAGGCCGCGGAACAGCGTCTCTTCGATGACGCCGACGGCAAGGCCGGAGAGCAGACCCGACACCACGAGGTGGACGAACCGTGCGGTGGTGACGCTGACCAGTGGTCGGGTGCCGAGCGCGATGAGCATGGCCGCGACGGGCAGCATCGACACCAGTCCCGCGGCAAAACCGCGCAGCAGTTCGCGACGAAACGCGGGGGCTGGCACGCCGTAGCCCCAGTCCGTGCGGGACAGGGCGAGTCGCCGGCCGAGGAGGCCCGTAGCGGCCAGCACGAGCATGAGCCACAGCCTTGATGCGACCTTGTGGAAAGGCCACTCGGGATTGACGGCAAGCGTCAGCTGGAAAACGGGATAGACGAGCAGGGACGCCAGCAGCAGCGTGCCGACGATCATCGCGACAAAATAGGCGAGGGTGCGCATCGGCTAACGGTAGAGGAAGCCGGGGGACGCGACAACTGCGGCTCTGCTAAGGTAGGCCGCGACCAAACCGCGGGGATCGCTGCGTCATGCGAATCATGCATCTGCTGTTGTCCGCGGGCTTTGCCGGCACGGAACGGGCCACGGCCGAGATGTGCAACGCGCATGCCGGTGAACACGAGGTGCTGCTCGTGATCCGCCGC
>CAITAM010000315.1 GCA_903890265.1 uncultured Pseudomonadota bacterium
AGCGCGCCATGCGCGGCGGGACGCAGACGAGCGTCGGGCAGCGCCGCCGCGCCTCCGCCATCGGCATTGCCGAGTGCACGCCAAAGGCACGCACCGCGTAGCTGGCGGCGGCGACCACGCCGCGGGCGCCGGCGCCGCCGACCACCAGCGGCAGCCCCGCGAGCGCCGGGTTGTCCTTGATTTCGACCGACGCGTAAAACGCGTCCATGTCGACGTGCAGGATGGCGCGTCGGGCGGGCACGGGCTCAGCCCTCGTACGCGGTAAGGGCGGCGGTACCGAGCAGGGTCAGCACGAGGCACACGAGGTAGGCCAGTGCCAGGAGGGCGTACTTCGCGAGCGTCAGCGGACGGGACTGGGCGTAGTAGCGGCGCTGCGCCAGGTAGGGGTAGAGCGGCACGTAGAGCGCGGTGCCAAGGCCGAGCAGCATCGCCACGAACGACAGCGGTGACCAGAGGTTCGCGGCGGCGCCGACCAGCTCGAGGATCACGAACCAGAGATAGAGCGCCGAGTGGTTGTGCAGCAGGAACACGAGGTGCTCGACGTAGTAGCGGCGCGGCCGCCAGTACAGCAGGGCCATGAGGCCCGCCATCAGTGGCAGGAACACGAACATCATTTTCGGGATGTTGTGCAGCAGGGCGCGCAGGAACTCGGCGGGTGGCTGGGCGCGGATTTTCTCGCACGCCGCCTGCGCCGCCTGCGTGAGGCGGCGGACCCCGGCGATGTCGACGTGCGCGCAGCCCTCGCTGACGTCGAGCTGGAAGCCCGCTGCCGCGGGGTCTTTCGCGGCATCGTCCGCCACCTCGGCCGCGAGGTCGGTCGCGCCACCGCCCTGCGCGCCGGCGCCCGGGTCGACATGGACCTGGCCGAGACCGCTCAGCGCGAAGAACGCGAGGCTGAGCACGAGGTAGAGACGAACCGGCGGCAGGTAGCGCGCCCGACGCTCGGCGAAGTAGTCGACCGTCAGCTGCCCGGGCTGCAGCAGCAGCCGGTAAATCGTCGGCCAGAGCCTGCCGTCGAGGTGGGTGAGGTCGTGCCAGGCGTTGTGCACCACCGCCGACAGGTTGCGGGCGCTCTCGTGCGCGTGCTGTCCGCACTGGGCGCAGTAGGGTCCGACGAGCGGCGTGTCGCAGTTGCCGCACTCGCTCGGGTGGGCGCTGCCGTGGTGCGCGGCGGCAGCCGGCGTCAGGGCAACGGGCGCGGCCGCGGGCCGCGTGGCGGGGGATTCCTGCATGGTGGGCCCTAGCCTGCCACGTCGCGTGCCCCTTTGCAGGTGGCGGCGGTTTGGCGCCGGCACCCGGCATCGCATATAAAGGTGTGCATGAGCACGCTTGCCGCCAGAGTTCTTGGCACGCCGCTGCGTCGCCGGCTCGACGGGCAGAGCGATGACCTGCTGACCGCCGGTCTCGGGCTCGCGGGGCTGCGCGGTCCGCTGCCGCCGTACGCCGATCCCGCCGCGCCGACCGCGGCCGAGCTGCGCCGGCGGGCCATCTACCAGTCCTACCGGGGGCTGCTCGACGTGTCCCCGGGCTGTGGCTTCGGCCGGCTGTACGGACCCGCAGGCGACACGCGCGTCGCCGGCGTCGAGTACCTCGCCGCCATCGAGACCCCGGACGGTCGTGGCAGCACCTCGGTCTGCGTGCAGATTCCCGACGGCTTCGACCCCGCGCGACCGCTGCTGCTCGCGGTCGCGGCGTCCGGGTCGCGCGGCGTGTACGCGGGCCTGCCCACCGCCGGCGAATGGGGCCTGCGCCAGGGTGCCATGGTCGTCTACAGCGACAAGGGTGCCGGCAACGCGATCTGGGACGTCGACCGCGGGCGCGGGCTGCGCATCGACGGCCTGTGGTCGGAGGATCGCGCCGATCCGCTGCAGCTCTTCGTGCCGGCCGGGAACGACGTCGCGGCGCTCGCCCGGCGCGGGCCGCACGCGCTGCTGGTCAAGCACGCACACAGCGGCCTGAATATCGAGGCGAGCTGGGGCCTGTACCTCCTGCAGGCGATCGAGGTGGCGCTGCGGCTCGGCAGCGCCGAGTGCGGCCGTCCGCTGACGGTCGAGGGCACGGTGATTCTCGGTGCGGGTGTCTCGAACGGCGGGGCGACGGTGCTGCGTGCGCTCGAGGCGGACGGCGGCCGGGTGTTCGACGGGGCGGTCGTGTCCGAACCGAACACCATGGTCGGCAGCCGCACCGCGTCGCTGCACCTCAAGTCCGGTGCGCAGCATTACCGTGCCGAGGGCTTTGGCCTCTACGACTACGCGAACCTCCATTACCTGCTGCAACCGGCCGCGGTGCTCGCCGAAACGGACGAGAGCACACCGCTCGCCCGCCAGACCGCCGAGAAACGCCCGACACTCGAGGCGTGGACCGCCGCGCTGCAGGCGCACGGCCTGCTGCCGGGCGGCCCGCTTGACCTTGCGGCGCGCGAGGCGCGGGCGCGACTGCTCGGCTTTGGCATGCTGCCGGCGGGGCTCGCGCTCGGGCATTTCAACGTGGCCGCGGGCCTGTGGCCGTCGCTCCTGACCACCTACGGTCTCGCCTATGCGCGGGCACGGCCCGACGAGGAGCCGTTCGGTCTCGGCTTTGCCGCGGTCGATGCCGACGGTGCGCCCCGGGCGCTGTCGACCGAGGAGGCGGCGCTGTGCTGGCCGGACGGCAACGGCGTGCCGCCGACGGCCGGCATCGCCCCGGTACGCCGTGCCGAGGGCGGGGCGCGCCGGGCAGGCCTCGGCGGTGCCTTCGACCTCGCCCTCGCGTTTGCGCCGGAACGGCTCCTGACCGGCGGTCGGGACCTGCCGGCCACGCCCGGGCGCGCCGCCTTTCTCGAGCGCGTGACGGCCGGCCAGACGGCGATCGCCATGTCCGCGGCCATCGGCGATCGCCCGGTCGCGATGCTGCACGGGCGGGCCGACGGGCTGATCCCGGTCAATCACGCCTCGCGCGCCTACTACGCCGTGCACCAGAGCCTGGGCGGCCGGTCGGGGTTGCGCTACTACGAGCTCGTGCACGGGCAGCATTTCGACGGCTATCTCGGCCTGCCGGGTTTTGCCGAGCATTACGTGCCGCTGCAGCCGTGGATCGGCGAGTGCCTCGACCGCGTTCGTGCGGCGCTGGCCGGCGGGCCACCGCTGCCGCCGAGTCAGGTGCTGCGCAGCAAACCGCGCGCCAGAACCGCCGACGGGGTGGAAGCACTCGGCCGCGAGCACCTCGGTCTTCTCCGCGACCGCCCGGGAGCGGACGCCATCGAGTTCCACGACCACACGCT
Organism: uncultured Pseudomonadota bacterium; assembly: GCA_903890265.1. Taxonomy (GTDB): domain Bacteria; phylum Pseudomonadota; class Gammaproteobacteria; order Steroidobacterales; family Steroidobacteraceae; genus CAIKMS01. Next base: position 3,260 of record CAITAM010000315.1, read on the forward strand.
CAGCGTGCCGGACTAGGCGCGTACCGCTGGCCTGCGCCGGTGCGCCGCGACACCCGCGTCGTCAGCCGGTGCGGTGACGCCCGGTCTTTTCCAGGACATCGGCAACCGCCTCGACCGCGGCCCGGCGCGCCGACGAGCGCCGCCAGAGAATGCCGATGCGCCGGCCGGGCTGGGGTCGCGCAAACGGGCGGATCACGGGGTTGGTGGCGCTGGCGAACGGGCCGCGGGTGGCGAGCTCCGGCAGCAGCGTGATGCCCATGCCGCTGCCGACCATCTGCCGCAGGGTCTCGAGGCTCGTCGCCCGGAAGTCCTGCGGCTCGTGCGCCCGGCTCGCGCCGCAGGCGGCGAGCGCCTGCTCCCGCAGGCAGTGGCCGTCCTCGAGCAACAGCAGCGTCTCGCCGTCCAGGTCCTGAGGCTTCAGGGAGTTGCGCGTCGCGAGGCGGTGACCGGGTGGCAGTGCGACGACAAAGTTCTCGTCGAACAGCGGTCGGCTCTCGAACGCACCGAGGTCGTCGCCCAGGGCGAGCACGGCCGCGTCGAGGTCACCGTCCTTCAGCCGGCGCAGCAGCTCCGCGGTCTGGTATTCGTAGAGGTGCAGCCGCAGGCGCGGCAGTTCCTTGCGCAGTTTCGGCGCAACCAGCGGCAGCAGGTACGGCGCCAGCGTCGGGATGAGGCCGAGCCGCAGGCTGCCGGCCAGCGGGTCGCGCGCCAGTTTCGCGACCTCGGTCATCGCGTCGACCTCGATCAGGATGCGACGGGCCCGCTCCACCACCTCGGCGCCGGGACCGGTCAGGGTGACGTTGCGCGGCTGGCGCTCGACCAGCGGCACGCCGAGCTGGTCCTCCAGTTTCTTGATCTGGGCCGACAGGGTCGGCTGGCTGACGTGGCACTGCTCGGCGGCACGGCCAAAGTGCCGGGTGTCGGCGAGCGCGACGAGGTAGCGCAGGTCGCGCAGATTCATGGCGTGGTCTCGGCGGGCGGGCGCTGCAGCAGCATCGTCCTATGCTACAAGGCGCGCGGCGCGGCCGCGCCCTCTATACTCGCCGGTGTGACAGAACGTGCAGCCAAGCGAGCGGCGGGCCTGGCCGTCGTGCACGATCCGGCCGGGGCGCGGCAGTACCTCGTGCTGCGCGCGTTTCGTAACTGGGACCTGCCCAAAGGCCGGCTCGAAGCCGGCGAAACGCCGTTCGATGCGGCGATGCGCGAAACCCGCGAGGAGACCGGCATCGCCGAGCTCGAGTTCCGCTGGGGCAAGCGCTACCTCGACACCGAACCCTACGCCGGCGGCAAGGTGGTCCGCTTCTTCGTCGCCGAGGTGCGCGCCCGCACCGTCTCGCTGCCGGTGAACCCGGCGCTCGGCCGCGCCGAGCATCACGAGTACCGCTGGGTGACCTTCGAGCAGGGCATGGGCCTGCTCGTGCCGCGCCTGCGCCGCATCCTGACCTGGGCAGACAGCGTGATCAGCGGCACCGCAGCGGACGAGGAGCCCGGTTCCGGCACGCACTGACGGCGCGGCGCGTACGCATTTCGTGCACACCTTCACGGTTTCTTA
>CAITAM010000316.1 GCA_903890265.1 uncultured Pseudomonadota bacterium
CCGCGCCTGGCGCGACGTGCCGGCGCCGCGGCGCGGCGAGGCGATCCACCTCGTCGGTCAGGCGCTGCGCGGGGTCTGTGCGGACCTCGGTCGGCTGGTCTCGGCCGAAAACGGCAAGATCCTCGCCGAGGGCATCGGCGAGGTGCAGGAGATGATCGACATCGCGGACTTCGCGGTCGGTCAGTCGCGCATGCTCTACGGCTTGTCCATGCACTCCGAGCGACCGCAGCACCGGATGTACGAGCAGTGGCACCCGCTCGGTGCGATCGGCGTCATCACCGCCTTCAACTTTCCGGTCGCGGTGTGGGCCTGGAACGCACTGATCGGTGCGGTCGCGGGCGACGTCACCGTCTGGAAGCCGAGTCCGAAGGCGCCGCTTTGCGCGATAGCCGTGCAGCGTATCGCCGCCGCGACGCTTGCAGAGCACGGCTTCCCGAACGCCTTCCACCTCCTCGTCTCCGAGGATCCGGCGCTCACCTTCCAGCTGGTCGACGACCGCCGGCTGCCGCTCATCTCCTTCACCGGCAGCACGGCCGTCGGTCGCGAGGTCGCGGTCCGCGTGGCGCGCCGCCTCGGTCGCTCGCTCCTCGAACTCGGCGGCAACAACGCGCTGATCGTCGACGAGCACGCGAACCTCGATCTCGCCGTGCCGTCGATCGTCTTCGGCGCGATCGGCACGGCCGGCCAGCGCTGCACCACCACGCGCCGGCTGCTCGCCCACGAGTCGCGCGCCGACGAACTCGAGCGGCGGCTCGTCGCGGCGTACGGCGGCATCCGTATCGGCGACGCCCTCGACCCCGACATGCTGATGGGACCGTTGATCGATGCCGCCGCGGTGGACCGTTTCGCCACCACCCTCGAGCGGGCCCGCGCGCAGGGTGGCGAGATTCTCTGCGGCGGCGAGGTGCGGCCCGGGCCCGGCCACTTCGTGACGCCGGCGATCGTGCGCGCGCCGCCGACGCTTGCACTCCTGCGCGAGGAGACCTTTGCGCCGATTCTCTACGTGCAGCGCTACCGCGACCTCGACAGCGCCATCGCGCTCGCCAATTCGACCGACTACGGCCTGTCGTCGGCCATTTTCACCGACCGGCTCCAGCATGCCGAGCGATTCCTGTCCGCCGCCGGCAGCGACTGCGGCATCGCCAACGTCAACATCGGGACGAGCGGCGCCGAGATCGGCGGCGCATTCGGTGGCGAGAAGGACACGGGCGGTGGCCGCGAGTCCGGCTCCGACGCCTGGAAGCAGTACATGCGCCGCCAGACGACGACCATTAACTACGGCGCCGAGTTGCCCCTGGCACAGGGGCTGCGCTTCGACGTGCCGGCCGGCGGGTAGGCCGGCCGGGCGTCTGGCGCGGCACGGACTGCGGGTCTGCCGGCGACCAGCCTAAAAGCGTGACGCAGTTTGCCGCGGCGCGGGCAGCGTCGCGGCAGGATCCATCCGCGTCCCGACACCCGCCCGTTCCAACCCCGAAGGAACCTCGCCGCGCATGGCTCTGTTACTACGCGTCACGGGACCGCCCGCCAAACGGCTGGGCGACGGCTACACCCACGTCTTTGGCCTGCTCGGCGGCTGCATCGGCCGCCATCCGGACTGCGACTGGGTGCTGCCGGACCCGGAACTCTACGTCTCCAACACGCACGCGACGGTCGCCCTGCAGGACGGCCAGTGGCTGCTGACCGACACGAGCTCGAATGGCATCCGCATCAACAACGAGCCGGAGCCGATGCCACCGCGCTCGTCGCGGCCCATTGCCGACTACGACCGCATTCACATCGGCCCGTACGAAATACTGGCCCGGCTGATGCCGGACCGCTGAGACCGCCGGATTCATGCCCTAGAGACCGAGCGCGCGGCGCACCGTGTGCTCCGCCTCGGCGAGGCGCTTCGCTGACACCGGCACCGCGGTCTTGAGCTCCTGCGCGAACACCGACACCGCGTACTCTTCCTGCAGCCAGCGCAACTCGGTCAGCGCCGGCAGCCCCTCCGGTCGCAGTCGCTCGGCGCTCGCCACGTAGCCCGCGTAGCGGCGCCACCGGTCACGCTGGTCAGCCTGCATGGCCAGCACCGTGCCGCGCGCACCGGCGATCTTGCCGGCCCGTCGCACGAGCGTCTTCAGGTAGCGCGGCAGGTGGTCGAGCCACGGGTCCGGCGTCAGGCCGACGAAGCCCGGCGGCAGCAGCCGCGCGAGCGAGGCGCGCAGATCGCCGACCAGGGTCTGGTCAAGGCTCGCCGGCAGGGCCGCGAGGACGCGTGCGGCCTCGGCGCGCTGCCGGAGCGCGTCGCGCATCGCCGCCGCGAGCCGCTGTGCCTCGCCGGCGACCCCCGTGCGACAGCGCTCGATGAGCGCGGCGAACGCGGCGCCGTCGCGCGGCAGCGCGCCACCCGCGGGCAGCGCCACGCGCGCCACCGCGCGCTCGACGATCGCCCGCGGCAGGTCCGCCGCCGGACCGAGCGGCTGGTGCAGCAGCATGAGCTCCCGGTCCGCCGCGACGTCGCGCGTGATCGAGCGCAGGTAGGTGCCGAGTGCAATGCAGGCGAGCCGCACCACGCCACGGCGAGTGACGTGCTCGGCCTCGGCCTCGTCCGCGACCAGCACGAGCGCCGCGTGCTCGCGACGGTCCTCGAGGGCCGGGTGGAGTTCCAGCGCGACACCCTGGCGGGTCACGGTCACGAGCCGCGGCAGGTCGCCGAAGTCCCAGTCCCGCACGGGCTCGCGCTCGTAGCCGCCAGCAACCGCCGGGCCGCGTGGTGCGACGTTGCGCAGCGTGCGTTTCAGTTCCGTCAGGTCGCGGCCGTGCGCGATGACCCGACCTTCGGCATCGACCACCTCGAGGCGCAGCAGAAGGTGCGCCGGCAACGTGACGGCATTGAGCGCGTCCGGTTCGACCGTGACCGCGGCGACTCGCTTCAGGGCGTCGATCATGGCCTCGTGCAGCGAGCGGTCCGCCGCGGCCCCCAATTCAGCCTCCACCCGTGCCGCCACGTCCGGGGCCGGCACGAGGTGCCGGCGAAGCGCCTTCGGCAGGCCGCGGATGAGCTCGGTCAGCTTCTCACGCCGCCAGCCGGGAATGCCCCACTGCAGCCAGCCCGCGTCGAGTGTCGCCAAGAGCGGCAGCGGCACCGAGAGGGTCGCGCCGTCGCTCGGTGACTGGGGATCGAACTCGTAGCGCACGGCGAGGCGGTTCCGGCCGACCGGCAGCGTCAGCGGGTACTGCTCGCGATCGACGGCCGGCGCGTCGGCCCGGCGCAGATCGGCCGTGGCCATGCAGAGCAGCCCCGGCTGGTCGCGCTCGGCGCTCTTGCGCCAGCGTTCGAATGCCGCGACCGAATAGACGTCCGCCGGCAGGCGGCGCAGGTAGAAGGCGGCCTCTTCACTCTCGTCGACCAGGATGGAGTGCCGGCGGATGGCCGCCTCCTCGGCCGCGAGACCCTCGCGCAGGGCGGCGTTGTGTGCCCTGAAGGCGCCGTCGATGCGCGCCCGGCCGTGCACCAGCGCCTCGCGGACGAATATGTCGCGCGCGATCGACGGCGCGATACGGCCGTAGTTGACCCGCCGGCCGCTGACCAGCACGAGGCCGTACAGCGAGACGGTCTCCTGCGCCGTGACGATGCCGCGGGTCGCATCCCAGGCGGGCTCGGTGTACTCGCGCTTGAGAAGATGCGCGCCGACCGCCTCGATCCATTCCGGCTCCACCCGCGCCACCTGGCGGGCGTAGACGCGCGTGGTCTCGACGATCTGGCCACAGACTACGTAGCGCGGCGCCTTGTTGCGCGCCGGCGAACCCGGTGCCAGCAGGAACTTGAGGCCGCGCGGGCCGCGGTACTCGCCGCGCACCGAAGAATTCTCGTCTTTCATGCCGACCTGGCCGAGCAGACCCGACAGGATCGAGCGATGCAGCGCCAGGTAATCGGCCGGCTGCTCGTTCAGGCGCAGCTCAAGTCCCTCGGCAATGTCGCACAGCTGCTGGTGCAGCTCTTCCCACTCCCGCATGCGCTGCGCGGACAGGTACTGCGCTTCGCACCAGCGCCGCAGGGCAGCACGCGAGAGCGTCGCGCGTTCGGCCTGGTAGGCACGCCAGAGATTGAGGCTCGCGATGAAGTCGGACCGCTCGTCCGCCCAGAGCGCATGCCGCGCGTCGGCCGCGGCCTGCGCCTCGGGCGGCCGCTCGCGCGGATCCTGCAAAGACAGCACGGCCGCGAGCGGCAGCATTTCGGCGAGCGCGCCGTTTGCTGCGGCGCTCTGCAGCATGCGCCCGATGCGGGGATCGACCGGCAGCCGCGCCATCTGCCGGCCGGTCGCGGTTACGCGCCGCTCCTCGTCGACCGCTTCCAGTTCCTGCAGCAGGCGGTAGCCGTCGTTGATCTGGCGCGTGTCCGGCGGATCGAGGAACGGGAAATCCGCGCAGTCGCCGAGACCGAGCACCGCCATCTGCAGGATCACGCTGGCGAGGTTGGTGCGCAGGACCTCGGGTGGCGTCTGTGCTGCGCGGTTGTCGAAGTCGTCCTCGGCATACAGCCGGATGCACAGACCCTCGCCGGTGCGGCCGCAGCGGCCACGACGCTGGTTGGCGCTGGCCTGGGAGATCGGCTCGACCGGCAGGCGCTGGATCTTCGCCCGCGGCGAATAGCGGGAGATGCGGGCGAGCCCCGTGTCGATCACGGAACGAATGCCGGGCACCGTGAGCGAGGTCTCGGCCACGTTGGTGGCGAGCACCACGCGCTGCCGGCCGCTGCGGTTGAAGATCCGCTGCTGATCGGCCCACGACAGCCGCGAGTAGAGCGGCAGCACGTCCAGCCGCGCACCAAGCGCCTGCTCAACGGCCTCGGCGGCCTCGCGGATCTCCCGCTCGCCCGGCAGGAACACCAGCACATCACCACGGCCGATGTCCGGGCGTTCGGTGAGGATCTCGCGCACGGCGCTGACGATGGCGGCGGACAGGCCGGGGTCGAAGTGATCGTCGTCGTCGGAGCCCGGCGGCCGGTAACGGGTCTCGATCGGGTAGCCGCGCCCCTCGACGATGACGACCGGCGACTTGCCGAAGTAGTCGGCGAAGCGCGCGGGATCGATGGTCGCCGAGGTAATGACGATTTTCAGGTCGGGCCGGCGGGGCAGCAGCCGCTTCAGGTAGCCGAGCAGGAAATCAATGTTGAGCGATCGCTCGTGCGCCTCGTCAACGATCAGCGTGTCGTAACGGCGCAGTTCGGGATCTTCACGGATCTCGGCCAGCAGGATGCCATCGGTCATCAGCTTGACCAGAGTGTGGCGCGCCGTCTGGTCGCTGAACCGCACCTTGTAGCCGACGGTCGTGCCGAGCGGCCGGCCGACCTCGTCGGCAATCCGGGCGGCGACGCTGCGCGCGGCGATGCGTCTTGGCTGGGTGTGGCCGATCAGGCCGCGCGCGCCACGCCCGAGACCGAGCAGGATCTTCGGCAGCTGGGTGGTCTTGCCGGAGCCG
>CAITAM010000317.1 GCA_903890265.1 uncultured Pseudomonadota bacterium
AGCGTGCCGGCGAGGGTCCGCTGCTGCTGCTGTTACACGGCACTGGCGCCTCGTCCCATACCTGGCGGGACCTGCTGCCTCGCCTCGCTGCGCACTACGCGGTGTTGAATGTCGACCTTCCCGGGCACGGCTTCAGTGCGCCACTGCCACGCGCGGACATGACGCTCGCTGGCATGACACGGGCACTGGGCGAGCTGCTTGCACTGCTCGGCGTCAAGGTCGATGCGGTGCTCGGCCATTCGGCGGGAGCAGCCATTGCCGCGCAGGCCTGCCTCGAGGGACGGATCGCACCAAAGCTGCTCATCAGCCTGAACGGCGCGCTGCTGGCGCCAAGGGGCATGCCGGTGGGCCTCATGTCGACCGCGGCCCGCGCCATGGCGGTGAGTGGCCTCGTGCCGCGCCTGTTCGTCTGGAGCGCGGGCGACCCGGCCGCGGTGCGCAGGCTGGTCGCGAGCACGGGCTCAACGCTTGATAGCCGCGGCTACGAGCTTTACCTGCGCCTCATCCGCAACACGGCGCACGTCAAGTCAGTACTCGACATGCTGGCAGGGTGGGATCTCACGGAACTCGCCCGGCGCCTGCCGAAGCTTGAGGTACCGCTGGCACTGGTTGTCGGTGACCGCGACCGGGCGGTGCCCCCGGCGGAAGCGCAGCGGGTGCGGTCGATGCTGCCGCGCTCGCGCGTCGTGGTGGTGCGGAACCTCGGCCACCTGATGCACGAGGAAGACCCGCCGCAGGTCGCCGCCCTGGTCGAGGAATTGCTCGCCGACGCGGGAGTGCTGCCGGCCTAGTGCGAGCGCGCGGCTCGTTCGACCATCAGCCGGATCCGGTGTATGCCGATCGCCGCCACGGCAATGACGAACGGCACGCTCAAGCCCATCACGATCTCCGGTTCCACGTGATAGCCGGACGCCTTGATCGCCTTGGCGGCGTAGCCGATCAGACCCACCACGTAGTAGGTGAAGGCGGCGATCGACAGTCCCTCGACGGTCTGCTGCAGCCGAAGCTGCACGCTCGCGCGGCGGTCCATGGAGGCGAGCAGCGCCTGGTTCTGCTCCTCGCGCGTGATGTCGACGCGGGTCGCGAGCAGCTGATTCGCGCGCGCGACGCGCTCGGACAGCGACTCCTGACGGCGGACCATGGTCTGGCAGGTGGCCATCGCCGGTGCCAGCCGCCGGTCATTGAATTCCTGGAACGTGGCGAGGCCCTGGATACGACCTTCGCGGAGTTCGGCGATGCGCCGCGCGACCAGCTCCGAGTAGGCCGCCGACGCTCCGAAGCGGAACTCATTGTTCGCGATACGGTTTTCGATCGACGCCTCCAGGCGCGTCAGGCGGTCAAGCAGAGAGTTCTCATCGCGCGACGTGGCGGTTGGCAGCAGTGCGGTCACGCGCGCCAGTTCCTGCTCGCAGTCGGTCAGAAACGGCGCGAGCTCGCGGGCAATCGGCAGCGCGAGCAGCGCCATCATGCGGTAGGTGTCCATCTCCAGCAGGCGCTGCACCATGCGCCCGCATTGCCGTGGCGTCAGGTTCCGATCGAACACGAGCAGGCGGCTGAAGCCGTCGGCGCCCACCTCGAAGTGGGTGAGGGCGCGTCCCGCGCCGCCGCCAACATCGGCGCCGACCAGCGGCGCGCCACCGAATGCCCGGGTGACGACGGCCTCGGTGTCGCCCGGGACCGGCGACTCGCGTCGTACCTCGACGTGGGTGGCCGCAATGACCTCGCCCGGCACCGCCGCCAGCCAGTCCGGCGGGATCAGGCTGAGCGCGAGGTCCGAGAACGGCTCCGCGCGATTGGGCGGTGCGATGAAGATGTAGCGCGCGAATTCGCTGTGGCGCTCGAATTTGACGCGGAACGGACCGAGATTCAGGCTGGCGTGGCTGAGCAGGGACTTCGGGCGTGGCACCGAGAAGCGCTCAAGCAGCGCGCAGAAGTGTTGCCACTCCTGCTCGCGCTGCTCGCTTGGCGAGACCATCGCGAGGTAGGAGATGCGCAACGGAGCGACCAAAAGCTCCGGGGGCCGCGCGTGCAGCTCCGCGACAAGATCCGCGCGCAGGGGGTGTTCGCGTAGCTCCATGCCCGGGATCCTCCCACGCTCGGCCTGTCCTTGACAAACCTCGCGCAGCTTCCCATCCGCAGCAGCCCTTGGTACGGTCTTGCGTCGTGCTCCCATCGAGGTGTCGACAACCATGCTGCATCGGGTTCGGGACCCGCGCCCACACGCGGTCGTGATCGGTGCCGGCGTCGGCGGCCTCGCGGCGGCAATCCGGCTCGGTGCACTCGGCTACCGTGTCACCGTCCTGGACCGCCTCGACGAACCGGGCGGGCGGGCCTACGTCTACCGGCAGGACGGCTACACGTTCGACGCCGGACCGACGATCATCACCGCGCCATGGGTGTTCGAGGAGCTTTGGCAGCTGTGCGGCCGGCGCATGGCCGACGACGTCGAGCTCCGAAGCCTCGATCCGTTCTACGTGGTGCGCTTCGACGACGGTGACACGTTTACCTACCACGCGGATGTCGCGGCGATGCGCGCGGAAGTGGCGCGCATCTCGCCCGACGACGTGGCGG
>CAITAM010000318.1 GCA_903890265.1 uncultured Pseudomonadota bacterium
CTGCTCCGGCCGGCACACGTCTTCCAGCAGGTAGTCGATCGTGGCCTCGAGTCGCGCCTCGGGTTTCAGGGGCAGTCGCTCGGCCATCCGCCGGTAGGCCTCCTCGTAACCGTCCCGGACGTGGGCGAGCGTCGCGGTGAGCAGCGCCTCGGTGGTCGGGAAGACGTGCTGCACCGAGCCGAGACTGAGCTTGGCCGCGCGGGCCACGCGGCGCGTGCTGAAGGATGCCGCCCCCTCGCTGATGAAGAGGTCCCGCGCCGCGTCGAGGATCCGGCGCGACTGCTTGTGCTGCAGGTGGGGCCGGTCGGCAGAGGGCAGGGCACGCATATCAGACTCCCGCAGGCAGCCGCCCGGCGGGGGCGCCGGTAGCGCCGTCATCTTGGCAAGGAGCGCGAGTGGGCTCAAGGTGGCGAACGGTGAGCACCCGCCGACCGGCCGGCCATCCACGCGTCCGTCCGTGGGTCTAGGCCGCGGCTATACGTAGTAAAGGTAGTAGTCGCGCAGCGCGTCGCCTTCAAGGGCGGCGGTCTCGGAGATCTCGGCGCGCTTGATCGCCACGTGATTGCCGACCAGCGTATCGCCGACGGCGCCCTTGAACACGGCATCGCCCTCGAGCGCGTCGAGCGCGGCACCGAGGTCGGCCGGCACACCGTCCGTGGCATCGACGTTGGCGAGGCAGTCACCGGTCTCCGCCGGTGGCAGCTCGTAGCCGTGCTCGAGGCCGAGGCGGGCCGCCTGCAGGACGCTGGCTACCAGCACGTAGGGGTTCGTCGCGGCATCGCCCATGCGGTGCTCGATGCGGGCGCGCTTGCCGCCCTGCGCCGAAATGCGGGTGGTCACGCCGCGATGGTCAACGCCCCAGTTGCGCCAGTAGCCGGACATCGAGCCGGGCTTCAGGCGCTGGTACGAGTTCACGGTCGGCGCGACCAGCCCTGCCATGGCCGCGTGGTGGCGCATGAGGCCCGCGACCGAGGCCCTGGCGATCGGTGACAGGTCGAGTCCCCGGCCGTCGGCGACGACGTTGTGGCCGCTGGCATCATTGAACGAGAAGTTGACGTGCAGCCCGCTGCCGCCCTTGTTGAGTATCGGCTTTGGCATGAACGTGAGGATGAGGCCGTGCTCAAGCGCCGCCTCGCGCGCCAGCAGCCGGAACAGGAATGCGTCGTCCACGGCGCGCACCGCGTCGTCGTAGACCAGCGTGAATTCGAGCTGCGGCGAATCGAACTCGGCCGTCAGGCACTCGATATTGAGACCCATCCGGGTCGCCCGTTCCCAGATCACGTCAGTGAAGCGGCGCGGGTCGAACAGGGGCCCGGTGCTGTAGACGTACGCCCCCGGCGTCTCGTACGGGGCGAGGCGCCCGTCGGGGTTCTTCTGGAAGACGTAGGCCTCGAGCTCGAGGCCGACCTTGGGCGTCAGGCCATGGGATTGCCACTGCCGGACGGTGCGCTTGAGCAGGCCCCGGCCGCACATGGGCAGCAGGTCGCCCTCGGACTCATGGAGGTCGGCGATCACCACCGACGTGCCCGGCTCCCAGCCCGGTCGCACGTCCTCGGCCTTGTAGACCGCGTCCATGTCGGGCATCCCCTCCAGCATCTTTGCGCCGGGCGCCGGGATCAGGTCCTTGCCGTAGGTCAGCGCGTACGTCGCCTGGGCGAACCGTGACGCACCGTCGCCGATCTTCGAGGCGGGCAGGTACTTGCCCCGGGCAAGGCCCAGGTGATCGCAGAAGAGAAGGCGGAGCCGATCGGACTGCATCGACGTTACTCCCAGTTGAACCGAGTGAGCATCAGGACCCTAGACGAGCGCAACACGGACCGGCAGGCGCTTGATGCCGCCGACGAAGTTCGAGCGAAGGAAGGCGTGGTCACCCACCTGCGCGATGCCGTCGACGCGCCGTGCGAATTCCTGCAGCAGCAGGCGCACCTCGAGCCGCGCGAGCCAGATACCAAGGCAGACGTGCGCGCCGCCCTGGCCGAAGGCCACGTGCCGGTTGGGCGAGCGGAGCAGGTTGACCTCGAACGGCGTGTCGAAGGCCGCGGAGTCGCGGTTCGCCGACACGAACCAGAGCAGGACCTTGTCGCCCTCACGGATCGTCTTGCCGTGCAGCTCGCCGTCCCTGATCGCCGTGCGCCGAAAGTACATGGCCGGGCTTGCCCAGCGGATCACTTCGTCGGGTGCGGTGTTCCAGAACTCCTCGCCGCCCTGCTTCATCTGCTGCAGCAGATCCGGACGGTGGCAGAGGGCATGCAGTGCCGCGGCGATGGAGTAGCGCGTCGTGTCGTTGCCGGCCGCCACGAGCAGGCAGAAGAAATTGCCAAATTCATTTTCCGGAATGACCTTGCCGTCCTCGTCGGGCTGCAGGACGAGGTTTAGCACGCCACTCTCGTCGCCCTCGCGACGCTTCTTCTCCATGAGCGTCCGTGCGTAGTCATAGAGCTCGGCCCCGGCAGGGGAGCGGAAGGGCATCAGGCGGTAGGCCTCCGTGTCCGCCTTGTCGAGCACGTGCTGGGTGTATTCGGGATCGGTGTTGCTGATCAGTTCGTCGCCCTTGCGCACCAGCCAGTCGAGGTCCGAATCCGGCGTGCCGATGATCCGGCCGAGCATCCGCATCGGCAGCTGCCGCGCGATTTCCTGGACCGCATCGAACTCCTGCATCGGCAGGGCCCGATCAAGGATTTCGTTGCAGAGATCGCGGATGGTGGACTCGAACTGCTCGACCACCGGCCGCGTGAAGGCCTTCGCGACCCGGATGCGGGTGTGGGTGTGTTCGGGCGGGTCGGTCTCCTGGAAGGTCCGCCTGGCGAGGTACTCCTCGCGCGTCTGGTCCTCCATGCGGATGCCGTGCGCGGAGCTCATCCACTTGTAATCGCGCAGCAGCTGCACGACGTCCGCGTGCCGCGTGATCGACCAGAAGCCCTTGCCGCCGGCGTAATCACACCAGGCAACGGGGTCCTCCTCCCGCATCCGCCGGAACGTGTTGTGCGGCGCGCCGCTGACGAACGCGTCGTGGCTCGAGAGGTCGGCGTGGCCGTCGTCGGTCGGTACCCAGATCGTCATGTTCGACTAACTCCTGAAGCCCATCCGGCAAGAGCGATCCTTGCGGTTCTTTTCATTGACAACGAAAACGTTTGGCGGGCTATCATAGCCCGTCGTGCTGCCGATGGCAGGCGCAAAATGCCGGCTGTCCGCCCCGGCCGGCGCAGGGGAACCTGACGTAGTATCCGTTTCTCGGCCGGGCACGGTCGGTGCCGCGGGCCGCGGGTGCCATCGATCCGCCACGCCTTGTCCGCAGGAGTTCAGATGACGAGCCGACGTATCGCGATCCTGCTGACGAGTAACGACACCTCGGATTTCGCCGCCCGATTCCCGAACGACGGCCAGAAGGTCCAGTCCCTGCTGCGGCCGCTGCGCCCGGATTGGACCTACGAGGTCTGGTCGGTCAAGGACGGCCTCTTCCCGCCCGGCGTTGATGCGGCGGACGGCTACGTCATCACGGGCAGCCCGGCATCGGTCCATGACCCGCTGGAGTGGATCCGGACGCTGCTGGAGTTCATCCGGCAGCTGCACGAGAACCGCAAACCCGTGGTCGGGCTGTGTTTCGGCCACCAGGCCATCGCCCAGGCGCTCGGCGGGCAGGTGATCCGCAATCCCGGCGGCTGGCGACTCGGGACGGCGCCGACGCACTTCGCCGTCCGGGCCCCGTTCATGGAACCCCCGCTGACCGACATGACGCTGTACGCCGCGCACAACGAGCAGGTCAACGAGCTGCCACCCGGTGCCACGCTGCTGGGCGGTGACGCCTCCTGTCCGGTTGGGGCCTTCGCGATTGGCTCGCACGTTTTCACGACGGAGTACCACCCCGAATTCACCCGTGACTTCGTGGCGGGGCTCGTCGAGGAACTCGACGGCAAACTCCCCGCACCCGTGATCGAGGCCGCCCGTGCGCAACTGGGGGCGACTGTCGACGGAGAAACCTTC
>CAITAM010000319.1 GCA_903890265.1 uncultured Pseudomonadota bacterium
GAGGTGGCGGACGATCCGCGACTGACGGGCACTCTCGATGCGGGTGCCGCGCCCGAACTCCCGCTGCTCTAGTTCCGGCCGGACGATTGCGGGGTCCCGCCCGCCGGCCGCGGCCTTGCCCGGCGGGTAAAGATAGTCCTTAGAAAAATCAATGGCAGGGACTAAAGAACGGCCATGCACCGCCGACAAGCAGACAGGTGCATGGAGAGTACTGATGGCCGAGACACTTCGGCGCAGCAAGCTGCTGCAGGCAATGACATTCTTTGCCACGCGCACGTCGCACTGTGGCAAGGACAAGCTCTATTGGCTGCTGTACCTGCTCGACTTCAAGATTTACGCCGCGACGTCCGTCCCTGTAACGGGTCTGGAGTACTTCGCGAGCGCCGCCGGGCCCGTGCCGCTCGCGCTCGACGACGAGATGGCGAACCCGGCGCAGGACTTCGTGCAGCAGTTCAAAGTCGACAATCTGATGCTGACGAACGGCTGCCGGCTGCTGTCACTGACGCCGCGCGGACCCTTCGACCCGGCGCCTTTCACGGCGCTTGAGCGCATCGACCTCGAGGTCCTCGGCGCGGTGCACGCCCTGACGCCGGCCGATTCCATGGCCGAGCTGCCGTTCCTGCCCACCGAACCGTGGCGTCAGACCTACGAGTCTGCCGGTCAGGAATTCGAGCTGATTGACTACCGACTCGCGCGCACCCGGCCGTTCGTCGCGGCGGGTCTGCTCGCGCCCGGCGCACTCGGCCTGCGGCGACGCGCGCTGCGCTACTGATTCCGGCCCGGTCTCAGGTCGGCACCGACAATTCCACGGCCTGCAGGATCAGCAGCTTGCTGGTCCGGGTGATCCAGCGATCGATCGCCACGGCATCGTTAAGGTAATCGGTCAGCATCGGCGGCCGGGCGCCGAGGCAGGCGTCCTTCGGCAGCAGTCCGCTCGGCAGGCTCGCCTCGTCCCAGCTCGCGTAGCGGCGCACGAACGCCGGGACGTGCCGGATACCGGCGCGCAGCAGGCCGTAGGCGCGGTGGTAGCCATCGCGCAGCACGTAGCGCCCCTCGATGATGGCGACCTGCAGGTAGGATCGCTGGTAGGAGACCGCGAAGCCGAAGCTGTCGAAAACGACGCCCGGAACCTCGCCCCCCACCGTCGAGTTGAAGTGGCCGACGACCCGCAGGTTCGGGTTCGGCGAGGAAAGCACGAACGCGTTGCGCTCGCGGTCGAAACTCCAGGCGATCGGCTCGCGTTTCGGCAGCGGCAGCGTGAGCCTCGCGATCGCGAGCAGGTCATCGCCGCCGAGTCCGTGCACGCGGTCCGTCGCCTCGCCGATCACGATCTGCTTCTGCGCCCCGACAATTGCCGCGAGGTCGACGATCCGTGGCTCGCCCATCGCGGCCACGGTGTTGCCACTTTCCGGGTGGGCACGCAGCAGCGCGATGTGGTGCTCGAGGTCCGTGGGAAGCGGCGCGTCGACTTCCCGCGGCGCGACGAACGGGGGGCGTTCGGCCACGGCCGCGCGCGCGCGTCGGGCGAGCTCCCGGTGCAGCGGGTTGCGTGCCGCCGCCGTGTCGCTGCCGCCCAGCCAGCGCGCCGCTTCGTCTTCGCGCAGCCAGCCGAGCAGGGCCCGGGCCGGGACCCGGCGTGCCTCGGCGTCCCCGGAGCGACGGGCGGCGCCCTCGGGGCTGCCGGCGTTCGTGTCAATCACGGGATTCTCGCTACACTCACCGTCATGGCCACCGATTGTTTCACAGCCCGTGCCCGTCAGGCGGGTCAAGAACGGTCAAGTCGTGCCGCACGGCGACGTGCCGGCGGCGGGCGATGACCGCCGCGGACACGGCGCGGCGGGCGCTGTTTGACGAGACGCTGCGTCGTGCCGTCGAACTGCATCAGCGCGGCGAGCTCGGCCACGCGCGGGCGCTCTACGAAGGGGCCATGACGCTCGAGCCCGAGCATCCGGACCCGCCGCAGCTGCTCGGTACGCTGGCGGCCCAGGCTGGCGACTACGCCCGTGCGGTGCAGCTCCTTGAGCATTCGCTCCGGCTGAAGCCCGGCCAGCCGCTGGTGCTCACCAACCTTGGCAACGTGTGTATCGAGGCCGGCGAGCCGGCAGCGGGCTTGCGTTGCTTCGAGGAGGCGCTGCGCCATGACGGCGCGCTGCTGCGCGGGCATCTTGGCCGCGCGATGGCGCTCGCCAACCTTGGCCGCTTCGAGGAGTCGCTCGTCAGCGCCGATGCCGCGCTCGCGCTCGACGCCCGCGATCTCGATGGCCTTCTGCAGCGTGGCGCGGCGCTCCTTGGCCTGCGGCGGCAGGACGAGGCGGTGCGCACCTTCGAGCTCGCGGTCAGTGCGCACGAGGCGCATGCCGGCGCCTGGGTCAGCCTCGGTTCGGCAGCCCTCGAGTTCGGTGACCGCTCGCGGGCGCGCGCCGCCTTTGCGCGTGCGAGGGCGCTCGATCCCGACAGCCTGTCGGCAAACCTGGGCTGCCTGCAGGGCGAACTGACACCGCTCGCCGCGTCGCGCGCGGAGTTCGACGGCGCGGAGCCGGCCTTTCGCGCCGAACTCAAGCGCTTCAGCCACTGGGGCAGGATCGTGGGCCTCGCGACGGACGTGGCGCGAAGCGGCGGTCCGACGCTGTTCTACCTCGCGTACCGACCGGGGCCCGTCGAGCGACCGCTGGCCGAGGCGGGGGTCGCGATCAGTGCCGTCATGGCGCGCTGGCGTCGTGAGCGCGGCGTCGGCCTGGCGGACCGCCGCCCGGCCGACGCGCCCGGTCGCATCGGTATCGTCTCGGCGCACGTCCGCGAGCACTCGGTCTACGACGTGATCACGCGCGGCCTGATCACCGCCATCGCCGCGGCCGGCTTCGAGGCCCGACTGTACTGCGTGTCGGCCGAGGCCGACGCCGAGACCGGGCATGCCGCGGCACGGGCCGGGCACTGCCTGCGCGGGCCGCGCCCGCTGGCCGACTGGATGCGCCTGATCGCCGCCGACGGTTGCGACGTGCTGCTCTATCCCGAGGTCGGGATGGACGACGTCACGCTCAAGCTCGCCGCGACGCGGCTCGCGCCGGTGCAGGCGGTGGCCTGGGGCCACCCCGTGACCAGCGGCCTGCCCACCCTCGACTACTACCTGTCGGCCGAGGCATTCGAGCCCGCCGATGCCGATTCGCACTACGCGGAGCGCCTCGTGCGCCTGCCAAACCTCGGTTGCGAGCTCCAGTCGGGCAGCCTCGTGGCGATGCCGGCGGGCGTCACGGACCTGCACCTGCCCAGTCTCGGGCTGGACCCGCAGGTGGCGCTCTTCCTCTGTCCCGGAACTCCGTTCAAGTACCTGCCGGCCGACGACGACGCGCTGGTGGACATTGCGCTGCGTCTTGGCCGCTGCCAGTTCGTGCTGTTCGAGCTCAGTCAGCGGCCTGACCTGTCAGTGCGGACGTTCGAGCGGGTAGCGCGGGCTTTCGAGGCCCGGGGCCTCGACTGGACGCATTACCTGCGGCTGCTGCCCTGGCAGCCGAAGGCAACGTTCCGGTCCCTCTGCCGGCAGGCGACCGCCGTGCTCGACACGATCGGCTTCTCCGGCTTCAACACGGCAGTGCATGCCCTGCAGTCCGGCGTGCCGGTGGTTGGCTTCGAGGCCAGTCGTCTGCGCGGGCGACTCGCCAGCGGCACCCTTCGCTACCTCGGGCTCGCCGAACTGGTGGCCGATGATCACGCGTCCTACGTCACGTGCGCGGTGCGACTCGCCGAAGACCGGGCGCACGCGGCGGCCATGCGGCAGAAAATCGCGGCCTCGATACCGAGGCTCCATGGCGACCGCACGGTCACCGACGCACTGGTCCGCTTTCTCGCCGGTGCCGTCAGCGAGGCGCGTACCGCGCGCTAGAAGACCGGCTTGGTCTTCGCCGAATTGTAGCGTTCGATGCCGGCCATGATCTCGGCGTGGGCGGCGTCGGTGTCGGCCCAGCCGACGACCTTGACCCACTTGCCAGCCTCGAGATCCTTGTAGTGCTCGAAGAAATGCTGGATCTGCTGCAGGCGGATTTCCGGCACGTCGTTGATCGACTTCCAGTGCCGGAAGAACGGGCACGACTTGTCGGTCGGCACGGCCAGAATCTTCGCGTCTCCGCCGGCCTCGTCGTCCATGCGCAGGATGCCGACCGCGCGGCTGCGCACGACCACCCCCGGTACCAGGGGAAAGGGCGCATGGACGAGCACGTCGACCGGATCGCCGTCGTCGGCGATCGTGTGCGGCACGTAGCCGTAATTGGCCGGGTAGTGCATGGCCGTCATCATGAAGCGGTCGACGAACAGCGCGCCGGTCGCCTTGTCGATCTCGTACTTGATCGGATCGGCGTTCATCGGGATTTCGATGATCACGTTGAATTCATTGGGCAGGTCGTCACCGGCAGGGACGTCGTGAAGGCTCATGGATTCCTCGGCGCGGGGTGGCAGACGGCCGGCGCGGTCGCGGGCGACCCCGACGGCGGACAACGATGGACGCGGCAGCAGAATGCTGCGGCGCGATTATAGCCACATCGGCGCACGGGACTGTGACGGGCGCCTGGTTCCCGGTGCGGGCGGCGGGCACGGGTCGCCGCCGCGAGCCGTCAGTGACGGTCGGCCCAGCCCACCTGGTAGGTGAGCGCGTAGGTCGAAAAATCCCCGCCGATGGTCACGCGGGCGCCCCGGCTGTAGGCAAACTTGATGCTCTGGCCCCGCGTCAGCGGCACCGCCAGCGTCGCGCCGACGCGGGAGTTGTGCTGCGCGGCCGCCGTCTGATGGCCGTTCACGGTCACCCGACCGCCGAGGTAGTAGTTGGCATCGAGCGCTAGCCACGCGCGCGGGTAC
>CAITAM010000320.1 GCA_903890265.1 uncultured Pseudomonadota bacterium
ATGAGTGGGTCAAAATGTGTGTGTTTGGGGGGGTTCCTTGGGAGAGTGCAGGCCGCGTCGGGACTCGGGTCGCCGCCGCCGACATTGCCCCGGCCCTATCCCCCGGCCACGAGGTTGCAGTGTCTGCGTTCGGGCCGTCGACCTGCCGGGCGAGGTGGCCGCGGCGCGCGAGGCGATCGCCGGTCTCGAACTCGACGTGCTGTTCTACCAGGACATCGGCATGGAGCCGGTGAGCTACTTTTTAAGCTTCGCCCGCCTCGCGCCGGTGCAGTGCGTGTCCTACGGCCACCCGGACACCACCGGCGTGCCGGCGATGGACTACTTCGTCTCGAACACCCGCTACGAGCCACCGGACGGCGCGGCGCACTACAGCGAGCGGCTCGTGCCGTTGCAAGACCTGCCGACGCTCGCCTACTACCACCGCCCGCCGCCCGCGCCGCGCACGCTCACGCGCGAGATGCTCGGCATCAGCGCCGACACGACCGTCTACCTGTGCCCGCAGACGCTCTTCAAGCTGCACCCGGACTTCGACCGCCTCGCCGCCGGCATACTCGAGCGCGACCCGCGCGGCCGGCTGTACCTCATCGACACCTATTGCCAGCGCTGGATGGAGACGCTCCGCGCCCGCTTTGCGCGCACGATGCCGGCGCTCGCCCCGCGCATCGTGTTCCTGCCGCGCCAGGGCGAGGCCGCCTACCTCGATCTCCTGGCACTCGCCGACGTGACCCTCGACACGCCGCACTTCAACGGCATGAACACGTCGCTCGAGGCGCTTGCCACGGGCACGCCGGTCGTGACGCTGCCGGGCGCGCTGCAGCGCGCCCGGCACACCGCCGCCATGTACGAGGCGATGGACCTCGGTTCCTTCGTGAGCCCGACCGAGGAGGACTACGTGCGGCGCGCCGTCGCGCTCGGCACGGAGCCCGATCTCGCGCACGCGGCGCGACGGCTGATCGCTGAACGGGCGGGCCTGCTCTTTGATGCGCCGAGCGTGGTGGCGGAGTTCGCCGATTTCTTCGAGCGGGCGTTCGACGACGCGGCGGCCGCCGGTCAGTAGCGGATCTGGGCCACGATGTGCGCGGCGACATCGGTGCCGTGGAAGCACTTGTCGGTGCCGTGCACGCCGACCGGCTGTCCGGTGTAGACGCTCTCGACCGCAAAGCGCGTCGCGCCCGCGAAGTCCGGCATCGCGCCACCGAGGGCGCGCACCGCGCGCGTGAAGTACACGTCTTCCGCTTCGTTGGCGAGCCGCGGCACGTGCGCGAGGCAGTCGAGCATCAGTTCGCGCCGGCGCAGTGACAGCCCGCCGTTCGCGACATAGCCCTCGTCCATGGCCTGACAGGGCGCGCCGACGTAGTCGTAGGCGAGGTACGGCTCGATCGACGCGCCGGTCAGGAGCGTGTCGGTCTGGAACACGAGCACGTGGCGCTCGGTGAGGCCGCTCCAGAAGCCTTCGTTGGTCAGGAGGTCGTTGTAGTCCGCCTGCGGCAGGTGATAGACGCCCGGCAACTTCGCGAGGCGAACCGACCAGCCGGCGAGCGAGCGGGCCAGGTAATCGAAGGACCGCTCGCCGGCCAGCACGTACAGGTTCCACTGCGGGCCGAGGAAATGGACGTGGTTGCGGATGACCTTCGGCAGGAAGTAGAGCGGCCGGGTCTCGACGATGATCGCGGCACGGTCGTTCTCCGGCCGGTTGCGATGGATCAGCCCGCCGTGCTTCTGGTCGAAGGCGAGCAGGAACTCGGCGTAGGGGTACATCATCGGGCGGCCCTGCCGCTCGGGCGGTACGACGGCGTCGCGTCCGTGCGGCGCGCGGTCGCGGCCTGCCGGCGAGGTGCCATGGCAGGCCGCGCGGGCGCGCTCAGAAGCGCGCGTTCAGGTCGAGCTGGATGATGTCCACCCCGTACTTGGCGCCCGGGATGGCCGTGCCGGTGTCGTCGATCGGCGAGTCGATCTCGTTCGCCGCGAGGTAGCGCAGGCGCAGCCAGACGTTGCGCGCAAGCCCCATCTCGCCCGAGAGGTAGAAGCCCTGTGCGTTGGTGCCACCCTCGTGGAAGTCGGCGTCGGTCCAGGAGTCAACGACCGCGTCACGCTGCACGTAGCGGTAGCCGAAGGTGCCGCGCCAGGCGTAGAGCCTGGCGGCCGGATCCGGATCACCGAACGAGGCGTCGAGCACGTAGCCCTTGTTGCGCGCCGCCTGGCTGATGCCGGTGCGCAGCAGCACGTCGTTCGTGTGGTAGCCGACGTTGCGCACGGCCTGGGCATTGATGCCCGCCGTGTAGCGACCGGCCGTGTGGGTGTAGGTCGCGGCGAGGTCGAGCAGCCGGAAGTCCGCCGCGAGCGCGTACAGGCGCGCGTCGGAATTGGTCGAGCTGTTGGCGATGTTGAAGACCGTGTTGCCCCAGCGCAGGAAGAGCGGCGCCGTGTAGTTGTAGGTGCCGACGTCGGGGACCGTGTTGTAGACGCCCGGCATCCGCACGTAGTCGTAGTACGAGAGCGCCGCGGTCAGCTTGTCCTCGTCGGTGAAGTGCAGGTTGCCGCCGAGCTGCGCGCCGAGCAGCCACTTCGCCCGGTTGCTCGCGACCGCGGTGTATTGCACGGGGAACGCGCCGAGGGTCAGGAACGCGGCGTCACGGTCAGGTCCCGTGCCGCGGCCGAAGCTCGAGCGACCGGTCGCGGCCACGCCCTCGAAGGTCAGGTCGCGGGCGAAATCGAGCTCGGTTGGCGAGAACCAGGGATTGCGGATGCGCCCCGCATCGAGCGAGAAGACCGGGAACCTGTCGGCCGCGAGGTGCGTGTAGCGCACGTAGGCGAGATCGACGCCCGAGTTGTAGCGCTCGCCGTTGATGCCGAGGTTCTGGCTCTCGGAGCTCGGGTCGGTGGCGGAGCCGGTGGCGAGGCGCACGCCGGCCTGCCACTCCGGTGCCACCTGCACGTCCACGCCGAAGCGCGCCCGAACGCGCATCCGGTCCTGGTCGTGGGTGACGTTCAGGAAGGCGTTCTGGCCGGCCGCCTGCAGGCCGCCGGCGGCGTTGATCGCGTTGTGGTCGAGGTAGACCGCGGCGGTCGCGGCGTTGTCCTTGCTGTAGGTGTCGGTCTGGCCACGGACGCGCACGTCGCCCGTCACGCGCACGTGCGACAGCCAGTCCGGCAGGGCGCCCGGCACGCCCCAGCCTTCGGTCTTGGCCTGCTCGACCACGCCCTGCACGACGGCCGGCGTCACGTCGACGGCGACCTGCTTCGAGATCTCGTCCTTGACGGTCTGCGGCACGTAGGGCACGCGCACGGCGCCCGCGTCCTTCGCCGCGGCGGCCTTGGCGTCGACCGCGGCCTTCTCCTGCGCCTTCTGCACGAGGGCCTGTGCCTTCTCGCGCGTCATGACGCCCTGGTCAACAAGTGCCTGGAGCAGGTTGACGACGGTGTTGCGCAGCTCCTCGAGGTTCTGCTCCTCGGTGGCGGCATGGGCGAGGCCGGGGGCGATCAGGGCGAGCGTCGACAGAATCGCAACGCGCATGGTATGTC
This sequence comes from uncultured Pseudomonadota bacterium, assembly GCA_903890265.1. Classification (GTDB taxonomy): domain Bacteria; phylum Pseudomonadota; class Gammaproteobacteria; order Steroidobacterales; family Steroidobacteraceae; genus CAIKMS01. The sequence continues at coordinate 3,523 of CAITAM010000320.1, forward strand.
TGCTCAACGGTCGTACTCCTTAAAGATTCCCCGACCGGCGCGTGGGGTGAGCCATGCAAGCCGGTTGCAGCCGGGGTCGGCGGCCCGCCCCGGTGGTTTATTCATTGTCCGCTGGCCGTGGCGCCCGTCTCCGGTAACCCCTTGCCAGCCCGCTATTCTTGCGGGGCGACGTGATGCTTTTGTGACACGGCGACGGCACCGTGCGGTGCCGGTGGCGGGGCGGGGCGGGGCTCAGGCGGCGGCGAGCACCTCGCGCTCGAGCGCGGGCTGGCGCTCGGCGGCGAGGGTCACGAGCGCCGCTTCCCACGCCGCCATGATCGTCCCGTGCGCGGCATCGGCCGGGTGCAGGGCGACCCGGACCAGCGGCGCCTCGCGCAGGGCGCGCAGCCGCCAGGCGAGCACCGCGCGCGAACACAGCCGGCGCCAGCGGCTGCGGGTCGAGCAGACGAGGCTGGGGGCGGCTAAAGTCCGCTCGTCGGCCAGCCGGGTGAGCTGCTCCCGGCTCGACGTGTATTCAAAGCCCGCGGCGCGCACCGCGCGGCGGGCCTCGGCGCCAAGGAGCCAGGCCGGCGCGATGAAGCCGCGTGGCGGGCAGTCGATGGCCGCGAGGCGGCGCCGGCCGTCGGCGAGGCGCCGCGCGGCTTCGTGTTCGTCGATCGCGTCGAACTCGCCCTCGCCGGCGGTGTAGAGCCGCCGCCGGGCCCAGGCGAGCGGGTGGGTCGGCGCCGGCGCGTCGTCGAGGTGGTAGTAGCCGTGCAGCACGACGTCATCGCCGCGCGCCTGGCGCTCGCCGAGCGCGCGGGCAAAGGCGGGGTCGTCGTCGATGGCGGTGCCGCGGTGGTAGCGGGGCACGACGAGCAGGGTGACCGGCACCCGGAAGCGGTCGCACAGCGCGAGCAGCCGCTCGCAGGTGGCCCAGGTGTCCGGTGCCACGTCGTGCAGCGAGACGGCGTAGCGCCTCGTGCCGGGCGGCTCGCTCATACCGCCGACAGCGGCTCGGCGTCCATGACCGTTACCGGCTCGCGCAGCACCTCGGCGTAGGTCCGCAGCAACTGGCGGAACGCCGCGTCCCAGCTGTGGCGCAGGAGCACCCGGCGCCGGGCCTGGCGGCCGAGGGCGGCGCTGTCGCGGGCGAAGATCGACCGCACCGCGTCCGCGAGGCCTGCCGGTGACGGGTGGCTGGCCAGCGCGCCGACGTCGTCGTCGACGAGTTCGGCCAGCGCGCCGGCGCGGTAGGCCGCGACCGGCACGCCGCAGGCCATGGCCTCGAGCGCGACGAGGCCGAAGGTTTCCTGGCGGCCGGCGTGGACGAAGGCGTCGCAGCCGCCGATCAGCGCCGCGACCGCGCGCGGGTCGCGCTCGTAGGGCAGGACCGAGACGCGCGGCGACGGCCGCCCGGCGGTCTCGCCGCCGATGACCAGCAGGTGGTACGGGTCGCCGAGGAGGTCGACCATCGCCTCGAGATCGCCGAGGTTCTTCTCCGGCGCGAGGCGGCCGGCGAACACGAGGAGCCGGGTCGATGGCGGTACGTTCAGCCGCTCGCGCAGCTTCGGCTCGCGCCGGTCCGGCAGGAAGATGTCGGCGTCGACGCCCAGCGGCTGCAGCACGACGTCGTGGATGCCGGCGTCGGCGAGGTGATTGGCGACAATCTCGCTCGGCGCGAGGACCCGGTCGTAGCGGCCGTACAGCAGCCTGAGGTACGCGCCGGTGGCGGCCGCGGCGAGCCCGCCGAAGCGGCACTGCACCACGTTGACGATATCCGAGTGGCAGAACGCCACCGCCGGGATGCCGTAGCGCTCGGCGACCACGCCCACCTGCCAGCCGACCACGTAGGGATCGCCCGCCTCGATCAGGCTCGGGGCGAGATCGCGCAGGGTGCGGCGCAGCGCGCTCATCCGCAACGGACAGCGGTAGCCGGCCCGCAGCGGCGGGCTGCGAAACTCGATCAGGCCACCCGCTTCACCACGGTCCTCGGGTCCGGGGACCACGAGGCTGTGCTTGACCCGGGTCTTCGAGGTCAGCCAGTCGTGCTTGCAGAGCAGGTAGCGACGGACTCCGCCGCTGGTCGGGGTGTAAAACAGCGTGGCATCAACGACGTGTGTCGTGCGCCCGCTTCTCACGGATGCTTCCATCACCATATTCTACCAAGCCTTTGATCCGCATGCGCTGTTGCTGTTTGGCGACGGCGCGGGACGGCCCGCGGCGTCGCGTTTGATGGACGACAGCCGGGGGAAACCGGCGCCGGCCGGTGCCGGGCCCTGCCCGGCGACGTCACAAATATTCAATCATTACAGTCAACAATATCGGTTTGGCCGTAAGGCCCCGAATTTTGAAACCAAGAACGAGTCTCGGGGGATCAATGCAGCGTCTTGTCCGGCTGGTAGTTGGCATGTGCATCGCCATGGCGGTTCCCGGGATCGCCCTGTCGGCGGGCTCCTGGTGGAACGGCGACTGGAAATTCCGCAAGGAACTCACGCTGGACACGAGCCCGACCGGGGCTGACGTGGCGGGCACCGCCCAGGACGTGCCGGTGCTGGTGCGGCTGTCCATCGCAAACTTCAATTATTTCAATGACACGAAGCCGGACGGCAGTGACTTTCGGGTCATCGACGGCGACGACAAGACGCCGCTCAAGTTCCACTTCGAGCGCTTCGACCAGACCAACCAGATGGCTTACCTGTGGATTCACGCGCCAAAGGTCACCGGCGCGTCGAAGGCCGACAAGATCTTCGCCTACTACGGCAATTCGAGCGCCCCGGCCGGCGGCCCGGACGTGGCCGGTACCTACGACGTGGCGCAGGTCCTGACGCTCCACTTCGGCGAGGCCCAGGGCCTGCCGCAGGACGCGACGGCGTACAAGAACAACGCCTCGGCCTCGACCGCCGAAGCGGTGCCGGCGTCACTGATCGCCGGCGGCGTGAAGTTCAACGGCGGCCAGCTCGTCACCGTGCCGGCGACGGCCAGCCTGCGGCTGCTGCCGGCGCAGGGCCTGACCCTGACCGCGTGGGTCAAGGTCGACGGCCCGCAGGCCAAGGCGACCGTGGTCGCCCTCGCCGATGGCGCGAAGGAAGCCGTGCTCGGCATCGACGGCGCCCGGGCGTTTGCGAGCCTGAACGGGGCGACCGCGACCGCCGGCACCGATCTCGCCCCCGGCCAGTGGCATCACCTCGCGCTGACGGCGGGCGGTGGCACGCTCACGGTCTACGTCGACGGCGCCGCGGCGGGCAACACCACGGCCACCCTGACCGAGATCGGCGGCAGTCTCACCGTGGGTGGCGCTGCCCGCGGCGGCGGTTTCCTGACCGGCGAGGTCGACGAGGTCGGTGCGGCCAAGGTCGCGCGCAGCGCCGACTGGGTCAAGGCGTCGGCCAAGTCGCAGGGCACCGAGGCGCCGCTGGTCGTCTACGGCGCCGACGGCCAGAAGGAGGGCAGTGGCGGCACGTCCTACTTCGGCACCATTATCAATCACCTGACGCTCGACAGCTGGGTCGTCATCATCATCTGCATCGGCATGCTGATCGTCGGCCTCATCATCATGGTGATGAAGGCGTTCTTCCTCTCGACCGTCGAGAAGGGCAACCGCGGCTTCCTGAAGCTCTTCCACGAGTCGGCCGGTGACGAAGCGGCGCTCGACAAGTCGGTGTCCGGCGGGCCGCAGGCGGCACAGTTCGCCAACTCGACGCTCTATCGCGCCTTCCACGTCGGCGCGAGCGAGATCGGCAAGCGCATTCACGGCAGGCCCGAGGCTAAGGGCGGCGGGTCGGTGGAACTCTCCGAGCAGTCGATCGAAGCGGTGCGCGCCTCGATGGACGCCACCCTCGTGCGCGAGGGCCAGCGGCTGTCGGCGCAGATGGTGCTGCTTACCATCGCAATCGCCGGCGGCCCGTTCCTCGGCCTGCTCGGCACCGTCATCGGCGTGATGATCACCTTCGCCGCGATCGCGGCGAGCGGTGACGTCAACGTCAACGCGATCGCACCCGGCGTGTCCGCGGCACTTGCCGCGACGGTTGCGGGTCTCGCCGTCGCGATTCCGTGCCTGTTCGGCTACAACTGGCTGAACTCGCGCATCAAGGCGATCAACGCCGACACCCGGGTGTTTGCCGACGAGTTCATCGCGCGAATCGCCGAGAAGTACTCGAACTAAGTCGGAACCGACGGGAGAAGCACATGTCCGGTTCCATTGGTGAAGGCGAAAAGGATGCGTACGACGAGGTAAACATCACGCCGATGCTCGACCTCGCCTACGTGCTGATGGTGATCTTCATCATCATGACCACGGCGTCCGTGCAGGGCATCAAGGTCAACCTGCCGAAGGCCTCCGATACCCCGGCGCTGGCGAAGCCGCAGACCAAGGCGATCACGATCACGGCCGACGGGACGATCTTCCTCGACACGTTCCCGGTGACCCTGCCGGAGCTCGAGAACCTGCTGCGCCAGTACAAGGCCGCGAACCCCTCGCTGCCGGTGGTGGTGAAGGCCGACTCGACGATTCAGTACCAGAAGGTTGTCGACGTGCTCGACCTCATCGGTCGGCTGGAAATCACTCAGCTTGGTCTCGTTACCCAGCGCATCGTGAAGTGAGATAGCCGACCATGGTCGACAAGACGACGGCTGGGTCGCGTCGGTTGCAGATGGGCGTGATCGCGGTGCTGCTCGTGCTGTTCGTGCTCGGCGCGTGGTACGTCTGGCACGAGCTCGGCAAGGCCGGTAACAAGAAGGAGCGGACGGTGCAGACCATCCAGGTCATCCGTCCGCCGCCGCCGCCGCCGCCGGAGGACAAGCCGCCGCCACCACCACCGCCGCCGGAGAAGGTCGAGCATTTCGAGCAGCAGCAGCCGGAACCGACGCCCAACGACGAACCGGCGCCGGCCGAGAACTTGGCCCTCGACGCGGCCGGCAGCGCCGGCGGCGACGCGTTCGGCTTCGGCTCGCGGCCGGGTGGCCACGACCTGATCGGCGGCTCGGGCACGGCGCCGTTTGGCGCGGCCCAGGCGCGGCTCGGCAGTCAGCTTCGCGACATCCTCTCGGCGCTGCCCTGCCTCAAGGGCAAGCGGGTCAAGGACGACGTGAAGGTACGCATCGGCGAGGACGGCCGGGTGCTCGAAGCGACCGTGATGGCGTCGACCGGCGATGCGTCGGCCGACCGGTGCATCCAGACCGAGACGATCGGCAAGCGCGTGGACCCGCTGCCGGTCGAGATGCCGCAGCCGGTGCGCCTGCGGATCGTCTACAAGAACTGAGCGCGGTCCCGGCGCGCGCCGCTGACCGGCGGTGCCGTCCGGTGGCAGAATGACGTTGAACCTGGGCGGGCCACTCGGCCGCGCCCGCCTGAGGGGAGTGGCCAGCACATGCGGAAACTAACGTGGATGGTCGGCGAGGGAGTCGGGCTCGTCGCGGCGGGGCTGCTGCTCGCCAGCCTGCCGCAGGCCGCCGTCGGCCAGGCTGCCCGCTCCGGCGGGGGCGGTGGCAATTCGCAGATGATGGCGCAGTACCAGGCGCTTGCCAGCGAAAAGACGGCACTCAGCGCCGAGAACGCGAAGCTGAAAACCGATCTCGCGGCCATGACGACCGAACGGGATGCGCTGCGCAAGGAGCGCGACCAGCTAAAGGCGCGCGCCTCGGCCGGTGACGGGTCGGCGGCCAAGGTTGCCGCGGCGACGAAGACGGCGGAGGAGTCGCTGGCCGAGCAGCGCAAGAAGATGGACGAACTCGTCGGCCGCTACCGTGACACCGCGACCACGCTGCAGGGCGTGGAGCGCGAACGCAACACGCTGCAGGCGGACCTCGCGAGCGAGCGCCAGTACGGCACGAAGTGCGCGGCGGCGAACGTCGAGCTCGGTTCGCTCGTCGACGAGGTGCTCAACCGGTACCGCAACCAGGGTTGGTTCCACAAGGCGACGATCGACGAGCCGTTCACGAAGATCACGCGTAACCGCGTCGACAATCTCGTCGACGATTACAAGACGCGGGCGCTCGAGTTCAAGGTTCCGGCGCCCGCCGCGCCGAAAAACACGGGCACGCGCTGACCGCGACCCGCCTCACGCCGGCTGTGGGGCCACGCGCAGCGGCGACGGAGCTTCGCCTCGCCGTGCGCGCGCGACGACCTCCTCGTAGGCGGTCTCGAGGTGACGGCAGAAGCGCGCCGTCGCGAAGAGCGGCGATGTGTCACGCGCGTCGCCGAGCCGGCGCCTGAGGTCGGCAAGGGCACCGCGGGGATCTGCGGCCAGCGAGATCGCCTGCCTGACGTAGTCTTCCAGCGTGTCGCAGACGAGTTCATTTAGGCCCACGGTGTCGAGCAGGCTCGCGGACATGCGCGAGGCGAATGCCTCGCCGCGCAGCGTCAGGACCGGCAGGCCCGCCCACAGCGCGTCGCTCGTGGTGGCCCCGCCCGTGAACGGAAACGTGTCGAGGAAGAGGTCCGCGGCCGCGAGGCGACCGAGGTGCTCCTCGTAGGACGCGCGTTCCGCAAAAAACAGCCGCTCGCGGCCGACACCGCGGTCCGCCGCTTCACGCAGCAGGTTACGGCGGCTTTCCGGCGAATTGGCGACGAGCCACAGCACCCCTGCCGGCGTCGCGCGCAGGATCCGGCACCACGCACCAAAGAGCGCCGGCGTGATCTTGGCGGGGTTATTGAAAATGCAGAGGACGACACCGTCCGCCGGCAGGCCCTCGGCCGCGCGCTCACGCGCGACGGCGCGCGCGCGCCGGTCGTCGTTGGCCTGGAACGTCTCCGGCAGGGTGATGACCGCCTCGCTGACGTGCGCGGCGTGGTCGTCGGGGACCAGCCGCGGGTCGGCGATCAGGTAATCGATCGCCGATGAACCGGTGCTGCCGGGGTAGCCGAGGTAGCTGATCTGCACCGGCGCGGGCCGGCGCGCGAAAATGCCGTGACGGGCGCCGAGCGTCGGGCCCATCAGATCGACCGCGATCGCGACGTTCCTTGCCCGGAGCTCATCGGCGACACGCTCGTCGCTCAGGGCACTCGCGTCGATGAACTCATCAAACGCCGACACCACCCGCTCGCCGAGCGGGCCCGCCTGCGCCGGCGACAGCGAGATGCCGAGCACGAGGAAGCGATCGCGCGCGTGCGCCTCCAGCACTCCCACGAGCAGGCGGGTCAGCGGGTGGTTGCCGAAATCGGCCGAGACGTAGGCGACGCACAGCCGCTCGCCGGCCGCCGGGGGTAACGCGGCGGCGCCGGCTGAGGTGATGGGCGTGCGCGCCGCGTAGCGGCGGGCGCACTTAAGCTGCAGCGCGGCGGAGTCGGTGAGCGCCAGCAGTTCGAAGGGCGCGCAGGCCGCCTCACCGGCCGCGGTGCGGGCGAGGATCTGCGCGCGCCAGGCCTCGTAGAAGGACCAGTCGCAGGCACGAAGCGCGCTTGCCAGCCGTTTGCCGTGTGCCCACTCGGTGTCAGGCGCGAGCCGCAGCAGGCGGTCATAGGACGTCGCCGCCTCGGCGTAGCGGCCAAGGCGCAGCAGCGCCTCCGCTCGATTGCCCCACAGGCCGGGCAGGCGGTCGGTCACGCGCAGGGCCCGGTCGTAGCTCGCGAGCGCGGCATCGGCGTCGCCGAGCTGCAGGCACGCCGTGCCGCGACCGCTCAGTGCGGCGGTGTGGGTAGGCTGCTTGGCGAGCAGGGCGTCGAACTGCCGCCGTGCCTCGGCGAATTCGCCCGTGGCGATGAGCGCGTTGGCCATGCCGAGGGCGGCGTCGGCGTCGCCCGGTGCGCAGGCGACGGCCCGACGGTAGGCGGCGAGCGCATCCTGTGCCCTGCCGATGGCGAGCAGCAGCGCCGCGTAGTGACGCCAGCCGAGCGCGTGGTCGGGTTGCATCGAGAGCGCCTGCTCGAAGCTCGCGAGCGCCTCGCGATGGCGGCCGAGAGCCTGCAGCGCGAGGGCGAGGTTGAGGCGAGGGCGCGGATCTCTCGGCGCGAGGCGCAGCGCCGACTCCTGGCAGGCCACCGCTTCTTCGCCACGGCCAAGGCCGAGCAGGGCATTGCCGCGGTTGGTGAGCGCAAGCACCGAGCCCGGCTGCAGCGCGAGTGCCCGATCGAGTGCCGCGAGCGCGTCCACATGACGTTCAAGCGTGAGCTGCGCGATACCGAGGTTGAGGTGCGCCTCGGCATCGCCGGGTGCGAGGCGCACGGCGTCTTTCAGCAGACGCACGGCGCTGGCCGCGCGGCCGCTCTGCAACTCGGTGACACCGAGCAGGTGGTGGGCACCGGCATGGCCTGCGCGCAGTCTGAGCAGCTGGCGGTAGAGCGCGGCAGCCGCGGCGAGTTCGCCGCGGCCGTGGTGCGCGGTCGCCGCCTGCCACAGCGCCGCGACGCGGGCGTCGTCGGCCGGTGACGGTGTCGGGGAGGGTGTCTTGCGCATGCGGCACCGGCAGTGGCGGCAGCCACGCGCCGCGGAGAAAAGGCTGCCCAGTATAGGCGAGCCCCCGGTGTGACGAATCGGCCACCAGGCGATGACCGCTGATCGCGCGGCGCTGACGGTTGAGAGACGTCGGGTGCCCTTTCAAGGGGTCTTTCGCCACAGACGTCGGACGGAACGGTGCCGACGCCCGCGCGCGCTTTGCGCAAAACCCACGATTCGAGCCGTTTGTCCCGCGACCAGCTCACATTTTTTTTAGCGCCCGCGGCGGCCGTTTTCGGCTGAAAAAGCGCGGATTTCCGATGCGCGCCGACCGCTTGTCGTCGTTCGTTCACCCGACACGCGAGGAAAAGCGTCGATCAATCTGAATGTAAACAAATAACATACAAAAAAAAGCGTTTTACGACGCTTTATGTGACAGAACGCGCTCGCGCGTCATTAAAACGCCCAATACTCGTCATACTTCGCCATTACTTTTCGCCCCGCTGAGCGACGCAAAACAAAAGCTAGGGGAAAGACAAACGTGAGCGAGCAAAGAAAGCAGGCGGTCTCGATCCGCCTCGGAACGAGTGACGTTCGTAAGATCAAGCGCGTCGCCGAGCGCCTGGGTGTGCGGGACTCCGACGTGATCCGTTTTGCGCTGAAGTCGATGCTCAATCGCATCGCGCCGCTGTGCGATCCGGAGATCCGCGGCCGCAATCTCGTGCCCGTGTTCGTCGAGGCCGGCCGCGATCTGATCGCGCACTTCGATCTGGACGCGTTCCGGCTCGAGGCCATCATCAACGAGGGCGCCGATGAGGAGCGCCTCGTCGATCACGACGACGGGGTGCTGCTGGCGATGAGCGGCACGGAGCAGCCGTATCTCAAGCTGCGGCTGAACGCCGTCAACGGCGTCGACAGCCACCTCGAGGGCACTGGCGACTCGCTGCGCCATTACCTCTACGCGAAATACGTGTACCGGCAGGACGACGCGCAGGCATCGGCGATCGCCCGCGCGCCGCTGATGCCAAAAATCGCCAACGGCTAATCGTGATCCCGGCGTCCGGGAACGGGCACCGGGGTCCATTCGACATAACTACTAGAGCTAGGGGACTTTCATGAACTCAATAACCTGGAACCGCGGAGGGGCCATCTCGGGCCTGGTCGCCGGTTCGCTGCTCTCGGTGGTCTCGCCCGCCGGTGCAGTGACGGTGCTTGGCACGCTGACGCTCGAGAACACCCAGCAGCTCGTTACCAATGGGACGTCAACGGTCTACAGCGCGGCCTACACGCTGCCAAGCGCCGGCACGCTGACCGTGACGCTGACCGACGACCTCGTCGCCGCGCCGCTGTCGCAGCTCGATTTCTCGCTGCTGCAGGGCGCTGGCAGCCAGGCATCGCTGATGTCCGGCCCGGTCAGTGCCATCGGTAGCTCGATGGCGTGGAACTTCGACGTCAATGCCGGCTCGTACACGACGGTCTTCCAGGCGGCCGCCGCCGGCCTGCCGGGTATCGCCGGGTTCTGGCTCGGCCAGTACAGCGACACGGTGGTCTTTACCCCGACACCGCCGACCCCGGCCGTGCCCCTGCCGCCGGCAGGGAGCCTCCTCGTGGGCGGCGTCGGTGTGCTCGGCGCGTTCGCCTCGCGCGGCAAGCGCGTGAGTCCGGCCACGCTGCCGAAGCTGCCGGCCCGGGCGCCGGATGTGCGTGGCAACGTCGTCGGTGTCTGCCTGCTGGCGCTGGCCTGGCTGATCTGAGGGAGAGCGAGCGGACGACTTAACGAATTTGCAGGTGAGCACGCGGTCCGTCGTCCGCTGAGGTCGGGTAACGGGCGGTCCTGGCGCCCCTCGGCGCCCCGATGACCGACCTCGGCTGAGTGTGCTTACCGCCGGTTTGTGTGTGTTGATTGTTTGTGTGTGTTGATTGTTTGTGTGTGTGTTTTAGTGTGTGTATTAATGCTTTCCCCGCGCATCCCGCGCGCGTGAAAGAAGTGGGCGGTCCATCTCGGTGTGACCGCCCTTTTTTTTACCCGCCTCAGCGGCGGGCCAGCTCGTCGTCAATGATCTTGGTAATCGCACTTGCGGGTGCGTAGCCAGCGAGCAGCCGGCCGTTGATGAGGAGCGCCGGCGTGCCGGTAATGCCGATTTCGTCGGCGGCCGTGACGTCCGCGTCGATGGTGGGCTTGGCCTCGCCACTCTTGAGACAGGCCGAGAACGCGGCATCGTCGAGATGCAGCTGCCTGGCCGTCGCGGTGTAGAGCTCGGCGCCCAGCTGCTTCTGGTGCTCAAAGAGCGCATCGAGGAACGGCCAGAACTGCTGCTGTCGATCGGCGCAGACCGCGGCCTCCGCGGCGCTGTAGGCATTGGGGTGCAGTCCGGTCAGCGGCAGGTGGCGGTAGACGAGGCGTACGGACGTCGGGTAGCGCGCCATGACTTCGCGGACCGACGGCATGACCTTGAGGCAGAACGGGCACTGGAAATCCGAGAACATCACGATCGTGACTTTGGCATCCGCCGGACCGGTGCTGGGGCCGGTGGCGTCCACCGCCACGCGCACCGGTTCGACCAGGACGTGCGCGTCGTACTTGGTGCGCAGCGACGCGAGGTATTCGCTGCGCGCGGTGTCAGCGCGATCCTGCTCCATGACCTTGCGCAGTTCAGCGGCCACGTCGGCCAGTGGTCGCTTGATCTCGCGCGCGTGCTCGTCATAGACCTTCTGCATGTCGGCGTCCGTGACCGGTGCCGTCTTCACTTCCTTCAGAAGTGCCTCCTTGCTCTTGTGCGTCTTCGTGGCCTCGAGTGCCAGGACGCGATCATTGAGGTACTGCTCAGCCGCTGAGCTCAGTGTCTCCTGCGTCGTCGCGTGCTCTTCGGCGTCGAGTTCCCGCCGTCGTCGATCGTAGTTCGACGTGATTTTCTTCAGTTTCTCGGCCGTGCTGTCGCCAAGGTCGGCGGTGCTGATGGTTTGTGAGCCGAGCCGGGCGACTGGCGCCGTGTTGGCAGGTGGCGTCGTTGCCGCGAGTACGGGCAGCAGCGGCAGCGTGACCGCGACCGCGACGCAGGCGAGGGTCGACAGGCGGCGCGCACGCGGCCGGTTGAGGATGCGGGTCATGAGGGATCTCCGGGCCGGCGCGGCCTCGTCAGGGGTTCGGTGGGGTTGGCGGTCAGGAAACGGGCGACGACACGAGAATGCTTGGCGCCATGTCGCCACGTGCAGCGGCCGCGCCTTCGCGCGGCTGCGCCCGACGAGCGAGCAGTCACAATTGCGTCATACGCTACTCCTAGTCTAACGCGTTCCCTTTGCCCTTGGATGCTCCCTATGTCCCGCGCCCGACTCCTTTCCGTCTCGTTGATGATGGTCTGCGCGCTGTCGCTCGTCGGGTGCGGCACGCCGGAGAGTCGCAAGCAGCGCTACATGCAGCGCGGCCGGGACTACGAGGCCAAGCAGAACTGGGAGAAGGCCCGTATTGAGTTCCGCAATGCCTTGCAGATCGTGCCCAAGGATCCGGAGGCGTTGTACGAGAGCGGCTTCGCGGCGGAGAAACTCGGCAAGCCGCGCGACGCGGTCGCGTTCTATCAGAGTGCGCTGGAGTCCAAGCCGGGTTATGTCGAAGCGGCGATGCGCCTGTCGCGTCTGCTGCTGCTTGGCGGTGCCATCGACCGGGCAAACGAGGTGCTTGCGCCCGTATTGGAGAAGAATCCGACGAATCCGAGTCTGCTTACCATCCGGGCCGGCATTCGCGGTCAGCAGAAGGATCTGCCCGGGGCCATTGCCGACGCCGAGGCGGCGTACAGGGCGGCGCCGGCGGCGGAAGATACGATCGCGGTGCTCGCAGGCCTTTACCAGTCGGCCGGGCGGCGCGACGAATCGCTCAAAGTACTCGAGGACGGCGTGAAGCGCGTCCCGGCGTCGGTCGATCTGCGCCTCGCGCTGGTGCAGACCTACCTCTCAGCCGAGCGGCGCGACGACGCCGAGCAAGGTCTTAAGGCACTCGTGCAGATGCAGCCGGACCATCCCGAGCACGTGCTGCGTCTCGCCAAGTTTTACGCGCAGACCGATCGGGTCGATCTCGCAGAGCAGACGCTCCGCGACGCGGTGAAGGCGAAGGACAGCTCACTGCAGGTCAAGCTCGCGCTGACCCAGTTGCTGTTCGAGCGCAAGGGCAAGGACGCGGCCGAGAGCGAGCTCAAGGCGCTGGTGGCAGCGAATCCGAAGACTACCGAACTCAAGTTTGCGCTGGCTCAGCTCTACGCGCAGACCAACGAACTCGACAAGGCGAGTGCGGTGCTGAAGGACGTGGTGGCCGCCGAGGGCACGCGACCGCCCGGCATCGAGGCCCGTGACGCGCTGGCCCAGATCCGGCTGCGCGAGGGCAACACCGCCGAGGTGGCGCGGCTCGTCGGCGAGGTGCTGGCGGTCAGCCCGCGCGATACGCAGGCGCTGTCGATGCGGGCCGATCTGGCGCTCGGCAAAAACGACGCGCGCAGCGCGATCGCCGACCTCCGCTCGGTCCTGCGCGACACGCCGAATTCCGCACCGGCGATCCGCGCGTTGGCCCGCGCTCACCTGATGAACTCGGAACCCGCCCAGGCCGAGGAGGTGCTGCGGCGCGGCGTCGACGCGAACCCGGCCGACACCGGACTCGCGCTTGCGCTCGTCGACGTCCTCGGACGGCAGGGCAAGGCTGACCAGGCGCGCTCGACGATCGAGGCGCTCTACAAGCGGGCGCCGCGGGATGCCAACGTCGTGGAAGCGATGTTCAAAAGCCAGGTGCTGCGGAAGGATTTCAAGGCGGCACACGAGACGGCCGCTCAGGCGAAGGTTGCCGTGCCCACCTCGGCGCTCGGCTACTACCTCGATGCGCTCGCCTTCGAGGCCGAAGGCAACGGCGCCGCGGCGCTCGAGGCCTACTCGGCCGCGCTCGACAAGGCGCCGGCCGCGCCCGAGGTGCTGCGCGGTTACGCGGTGCTTGCCGTGCGGGAAAAGAAGACCGATCAGCTGCGCAGCCGGCTGACCAAGATCACGGCCGAGGTGCCGAAGGCGGCGACGCCGTGGCAGCTCCTGGGTGAGCTCAACCTCGGCGAGCACAAGCTGGCCGACGCGACCACGGCCTTCACCAAGGCCGTGGAACTCGCGCCGGATCGGCTGGAAGGCTACCGGGGCCTCAGCATCGCCAAGGTCACGGGCGGGGACGTGGATGGTGGTGTCGCGGTGCTCAAGGACGCGGTGGCGAAGGTCGCGCGACCGGACGATGCGCAGTTTGAGATCGCAGCGCTCTACCAGCTGCAGAAGCGCAACGACGACGCGCAGCGCGCGTACGAGGCGCTGCTTGCGAAGAATCCCGGTTACCAGGCCGCGGCGAACAACCTCGCGATGCTGCTCGTGACGAAGGGCGACGCGCCGAGTCTCGACAGGGCGAAGGCGCTGACGGCTCCGTTCGAGCAGTCGCCGAACCCGCGGTTCGCCGACACGTACGGGTGGGTCCTGACCGTGCGCGGCGAGTACGCGGCGGCGATCAGCGTGCTGTCGAAGATCGTGGAAGGCGCACCCAATGCGGCGTCGGTGCGCTACCACCTCGCGGTCGCGCAGATCCGCGCCGGCCAGGTCGCCGCCGGGCGCGACAACCTCGAGCGCGCCCTGAAAGACGGCGACCAGTTCGAGGGTGGCGCCGAGGCGCGCGCGCTGCTGCAGTCCATTAAGAAGTAGGCGGCCCCGGGGTGGCCGGGTGCGCATCGTCATGCGTCAGTCACCTGCCTCGTGTAGCGTCGGCAGCCATTTGTCGTTGACGACATTGGTATGACATAAGTGTGGCCGCCCGGACGACGAGTGCACGTGCCGAGCGGCCGTGTGACGGGTCGTGGCGCAAGGCGGCCAGGGCAGAAAATCCGGGGGAAGTGAGATGACAGCGTCGGTGTATCGAGCCATGGGCGTCGCGCGAGCGGCAGCCGTCGTACTGGGCCTGCTGATCGGCGGGACGGTCGCCTCGTCGTCGTCGGGCGGCGGCATCCCGACCACCACGGCCGTCATCTCGACCGGGGCACCGGCCTACGTCAAGTCGTTCCAGGCGCCGGCCAACGACGTGCTCGACGTGAGTCTGCAGGACCTCGCGCTCCTGAGCGGCAACCTGCTGAACCTGACGGCGCTCGCGTCCCTGAATCTGGTCGTCACCGCCAACGGCGCGATCGTGCCCCAGGCCGGCAGCACCTCGTCGCAGGCGACCCTGAGTGCGCCCGGCACGGTCAGCATCACGGCCACGGCCGGTACCACCTACGAGGTCCGCGTGGTGGGCGTGCCGGCCGCCGGCGCCGCCACGAGCAATTCGATTTCGGTGGGCATCGCCAGTCATTCGGCGGGCACGTCCATCGCCTCGGGCACGAACACCTTCCAGCTGCCCGCCGCGCCGGTCGCGCGGCCGTCCTACACCGCGATCCGGACGCTGCAGCTGCCGGCAGGCACGTCGACCTTCACGATCACCGATGCACAGACGCCGGCGCCGCTGACGATTTTCGCGTTCCTGCGCGGGCCGGGCCTCGACGCGACGGGCACCGGCACGGGCACCATTCAGCTGCCGGTGGGCAGCACGACCAGGGCCCTGCCGGGCGGCACCTACACGCTGACACTCGACGCGATTTCCGACGCGACGGCGCTGGCGGGCCTGTTCGGTCTCGTCGTGGCGCCGCCGTCCGGCACGGACCCGATCAACGAGACCATACCGGTGGGTTCTTGGACCCTCGTTGGTGGCGCCCCGTACGCCATTCCCTCGGCCGAATCGCTGACCCTGACCCTGACCGACCTCAACGCACCGGCCAGTCTGCAGATGGCCGTCGCTGTCGTGTCATCGGGTGGCAGCCTGCTCGGCCAGGCGACGTCGGGCGCTCCTGCCACCTTTATGGTCCCCGCCGGGCAGGTGTCGCTGTGGGCGCTGGTCGCGCCGGCCGCCGGCAATGCCGGTGCCTACACCCTGTCGCTCGCACCCGCGAGCGGCAGCGCCGTTTACTCGCAGACGAGCGGGGTGACGGATCCCGCGAGTAACCTGCGGGTTTACCCGGTCAACCTGACGAGCGCCGGAAATTACACGCTCGCGTTCTCGGATCTGCTGTTCCCGCAGGCGTTTAGCACGTTGACGTACCAGATCTATCAGGCCGGGGCGTCGGTCGCGCAGGGCGCGGCGGCGGCCGGTATTCCGGCGGTGGCGCTTGCGAGCGGGCCGACCGTACTCGTCGCCACGGCCGTGCCGGGCTCGGGCGGCGACGGGGTGTTTTCGATCGCACTGACCGGCGCCGGGGGGACGACCCCGGTGTTCTCGCAGATCCAGAGCGTGGGTCCGGACCTTTACGCGGTGCCGCTCGCGGTGCCGACCACGTCCAACTACGACGTCAGCCTGGCCGACCTTGGTTGGCCGGCGAAGTTCTCGAGTCTCGGTGGACTGCTGTACCAGGCCGCCGCGACGCAGGGGGCTGGCTTTCCGGTGAAGCTCTTTGGCAGCGCAACCGTGCCGTCGGCAGCGCTCGCCGCCGGAAACTACACCGTGATCGTGAACGGCGTGCCGGCGACCGGCCAGACGGCGGGCCTGTACTCCCTCGCGTTCGCGACATCCGCACCGACCGTGTCGCTGGCCGCGGTGCCCACCGCCGTGACCACCGGCGCCGGCTCGCGCCTCTCCTGGTCCTCCACCAATGCCACGGCCTGCACGGGTACCGCCTCCGGGGTGGCGCCGAGCTCGAGCGCGTTCAACGGCGCGCAGCCGACTACCGGCAGCGTCTCGGACGGTCCCTACTCGTCTGCCGGCACGGCCACCTACACGCTGACCTGCACCGGCGCGACCGGCACGGCCACGGCCACGGCCACCGTGACCGTCAGCGGGAACTCGACGTCGTCCTCCGGCGGCGGCGGCGGTGGCGGCGCGTTTGACCTCGCCGGCATCGGCGCGCTCGCGGCACTGGGCGCCCGTCGCGTCAGACGGCGGCTGCTTCGCTAGCCGGCGTCACCCGCGGCACCGGCCCGCTCCGGTGCCCGACCCCTGCGCGAGGCGCGCGGGGCAATGCGCCGTCTTCGCCGACGGGCTCTTCGTGGCGGCGATCCGCCCCGGTGACCCGGCCAGGCGATCCGGGTGCCGCAAAGGCGACGGACCTCGCATTGCAGACGGGTGATTTTGTGACAGTCGCCCTGCCGCCCCCCGACCGTCTCGTCATACGATTGAAACGGATCCGGCGCTTACCGTCCGCGCGAGGGTGCGCGGGGCCGGTGGTGCCGTGCTGCAGAGCAATATTTGGTCGGCAAGTGCAATCAAAGCGTAAGACAAACTCACTAACCTCCGTCGGCTTGGCTTAAGGGGGCGGCGAAATCGCGGTGCGTCATCGCCGCCGACATGCTGGGGTACTCGTGAAAAAATGCATGGTTTTTTGGATCCTTCTCGGCACGCTGGCGACAACGTTCGCCGCATGGGCCGAGGCGCCCGTGGCGAGTCCGGACGGCTACCGACTTGAGCCGGGCGACGTCCTTCAGGTGCAGGTGTGGAAAGAGACGGACCTGACGGCGGAGACAATCATCCGCCCGGACGGGGTCATGTCGTTCCCGCTGGCTGGTGACGTCCGTGCGGCGGGGCTAACCGTCGAGGAACTGAGGACCGCACTCGAGACCAAGATCCGGCGCCTCGTTCCGGAGGCCGCCGTGTCAATCGCGGTCAAGTTACCCCAGGGCAACCGGGTTTACGTGATCGGCAAGGTACAGAAGCCCGGTGATTTCATGCTGGTGCGGCCAACCGACGTCATGCAGGCGCTGGCGCTCGCCGGTGGCGCCACGCCGTTTGCCGACGTGAATGACATCAAGATCCTGCGCCGTGAAGGCGGCCGGCAGGTGGCCGTGTCCTTTCATTACGGCGATGTGGAGCGGGGTCGGTATCTCGATCAGAACATCCTCCTCAAGGGCGGCGACACGGTTGTCGTGCCGTGACACCGGCGCGCGGGCGGCGCCGCGCTCTGGCGCGTGGCCTCGTTAGCGGCACAACCGGACTGGTGTCACTGGCCGCAACCGCTGCCCCCTGGTACGTGGAACCCACCGTGACGCTGTACACGACCTACCAATCCAATCCGCAGTACTACGTGACGAAGCCGCGCTCGGGCACCGGCGAACTCGCGACGCTGGACCTGCCGTTTGACTGGAGCGACGAGCGGTCGAGCCTCGTGGTGCACCCGACGGCCAATGCGGGGCTGGCGCAGGGCGCGACCGGCATTGGCCAGCATAACCGGACGCTCGACAGCCTGGGGACCTGGGGCTACGACCGGGGCAAGTTGCGCGCGTCCGCGACGCTCTCGCACCTCGACCTGTCCGGCACCACGAACTTCGACCTCGGCATCGTCCGGCCTATCGGCTACGAGAACGTCGAGACCACCGGGGTGGGTACGACGTGGACCCCGACCGCGCTGACGACGATCGATCTCGACGGTGTCCGCTCAAGAAACAGTTTCCACATCGACACACCGACCAACTTCGTCGATTACACCTACTCGCAGCTGAACGGGCAGTGGACCTACGCGACCAGCGAGCGAACCCAGGCCATCGTGTCGGCACGCTATGCCGACTACCAGCCGGCGGCGGGCACGCTCGGCTCGATTGACCACAGCCTGCAGGTCGGCGGCTCGCACGCGTTCACGGAGGCCCTGCGGCTGACGGCAACCGTGGGCCGAAGCCGCGTCAAGCTGATTTCGACCGGCGACTTCATCTACGGCGACGTGTACCTCGCGACGCTGGCCTACAACCGTCCGACGACCACGCTGATCGCCTCGGCGCGCCAGTCGCGCCAGCCCGGAGCGGTCGGCGACCTGGCGCAGACCACGGAATTCTCGGTGAACTACACGGTGCAGCGATCCGAGCGGCTGAGCTACACGCTGAGCGGTGCTTACTCCCGGCTCGAGGACACGTTTAGTGTGTTCGCCCTGCAGCGGCGTAATTACTACAGTGTCGATTTCGAGACCCACTACATGCTGACATCGCAGTGGCGCTTTAACGCCCACGTCAACAAGGGTCGCAGTCAGCTGCCGGGTGATATCACCCATCCGGTGGCGCTGTCCGCCACCTCGGCCGGCGGCTCTGTCGGCATTTCCCGCGTTTTCGGTCGCACCCGGCTCAACTGAGGCTTTAATCCCGTGGCAAGCAGTCCAGCGATAATTAAGGAAGATTTCCGGGAGCGGCTGACGGCGCTGTCGCGGCACCAGAAGCGTATTGCTTTCGTGACGGGGCTCGCTGCCGCGGCGACCGTCGCGCTTGCGGTCCTGCTGCCACCGACCTACCAGTCGACGGCAACGATTCTGATCGAGCAGCAGGAGATCCCGCAGGAGCTCGTCCGCTCGACGATCACCTCGTTTGCCGACCAGCGCGTGCAGGTGATCAGCCAGCGCGTGATGACCAGCCAGAACCTGCTGCAGATCATTGATCGCTACAACCTGTATCCCGATGCACGCAAGTCGAAGCCGCGCGAGTACGTGCTGAAGCAGATGAAAGAAGACGTGCGAATGGCGATGATCAGCGCCGACGTCATCGACCCGCGCAGCGGTCGACCGACGCGCGCCAACATAGCCTTCAGCGTGTCCTATGCCAACCGCTCGCCCGAGCTCGCCTACAAGGTCGCCAACGAGCTGACCTCGCTCTACCTCAACGAGAACTCGACGTCCCGTGCGAAGCAGGCCGAGCAGGCGGCGAGCTTCCTGAAGGAGGAGGCCGACCGGCTGAGCGCGGAGATCGCGAGCCTCGACGCGAAGCTCGCGACCTTCAAATCCGAGCACGCCGAGAGCCTGCCTGAGCTTTCCACCCTTAACCAGTCGGGTGTGGAGCGCACGGACCTCGAGCTGCGCGATGTCCAAAACCGCCTCGGCACGCTCGATCAGCAGCGCCACCTCATGGAAGCGCAGCTCGCGCAGATCAATCCCTCGTCGACCCTCTTTGCCGACACCGGTCAGCGCATCATGACGCCCGAGGAGCGCCTGAAAGCCGCGCGCTCCCAGCTTGCCGGTGCGACCGCGAAATACAGCCCGGACCACCCCGAGGTATTGGCGGCACAGCGCGAGGTCGAAGGGCTCGAGCGGCAGGTCACGGCCGACACGGACGTCAACGACCTCAACCGGCGGCTCGAGTCGCTGCGCGGTCAGCTCGCGGCCGCGCGCGAGCGCTATTCCGCGGATCACCCGGAGGTCCGGCGGCTGGAACGCCAGACCGAGAGTATCGAGAAGCAGATCGCGGCCGCGCCGACCATCGCCCGGCACCAGCCCGCGAGCCCCGACAACCCGGCCTACATCCAGGTCAAGGGCCAGCTGGACGCGCTGATGGCCGAGCGCAACACGCTTGAGCGCAAGCAGGCGGACCTGCGCGCCAAGCTCGCCGACTACGAAGCGCGGCTGGCCAATGCACCGGGCGTAGAGCGCGACTACCGTACGCTGGTGCGGGATTCGGAAAACGCCCGCATCAAGTACCAGGAAGTACGTAGCAAGCAGATGGAAGCGGAGGTGTCGCAGAACCTCGAGACCGAGCGCAAGGGCGAACGGTTCACGCTGATCGAACCGCCATTGCCGCCCGAGCAGCCGATCAGCCCGAAGCGCGGCGCGATCCTGGGTCTGGGCCTGTTCCTCAGTCTTCTCGCCGGACTCGCCGCGGGCTGGCTCGCCGAGTCGTCGGGCGGCACCGTCCGCGGCCCCGACGACCTGCGCCGCCTGCTGACCGTGCCGCCGCTTGCGTCCGTGCCGCCCATCGTCACCGATCCCGAGGTGGCGCGCCGGCGGCGGCGGCGGTACCAGATGGCCGCGGCGATCGTCATCGCCCTCACGTTGATCGTCATATTGTTCCATTTCACCGTAATGCCACTCGACGTCCTCGGCGACGTCCTGTCGCGAAGACTCGGGAACTGACACCATGGAAAAGCTCAGGAAGGCACTTGATCGCGCTCGGGACGAGCGTAACGGCGTCCGTCCCGCAGCGCCCGAGGCACCGCCGCCGCCGCCCGACGCGGCGCCCTACAGCTACACGAGCACGCGCGTCTTCACGCCGGATGCCGCGACGCTGGAGCGCAACCGCGTGCTGGCGCTCGGTGCGACGAGCGAGGTCGCGGATGCGTTTCGCATGCTGCGAACCCAGGTGGCGCAGCGCATGGGCGAGCACGAATGGCGCACGTTGTCCGTGGTGAGTCCAAGCCGCGGTGACGGCCGGACGCTCGCGGCAACGAACCTCGCCATCATGCTGGCCTCCGATCCCCGTTACTCGGTCCTGCTGTGCGACCTGGACCTGCGTGCGCCCGGCGTGGCCTCAACGTTCGGTCTTGACGTGAAGGCGGGCGTTGACGACGTGCTTGCCGGCCGTGCCAACGTCGAGTCCTGCCTCGTCCATCCGGCAGGCTACGATCGCCTCGTGCTTCTGCCGGCCCGCGCGCCGCTGGCCCGCTCGTCGGAGTACCTCGCGAGCAGCGCGACCCACCAGCTCGTGGCCGAACTCAAGAACCGCTACCCGGACCGCATCCTGATATTTGATCTGCCGCCGGTGCTGGTGACCGATGACGCGCTCGCATTCACGCCCTGCAGCGACTGCGCGCTCATGGTCGTGAGCGAGGGAACCACGCGCCGCGAGGACGTGGTGCGGTCGATGGAGATCCTGCACAACACCCCGATCGTCGGTACGCTGCTGAACCGGTCACTCGCGCGCAAGAGTGCCGCTGCCTGAGATGTACACCGGGTTTTTCGGGCTCCACGCGCGTCCGTTCACGCTGACGCCCGATCCGGCCTTTCTCTACCAGTCGCGGCAGCACGCGATGGCGCTCACGATGCTCGAGTACGGTCTCGACTCGCACGCACCGCTGTTGCTGCTCACCGGTGAAATCGGTGCGGGCAAGACCACGCTGATCCGACGGCTCATCCGCGACCTGGGCGACCGGGTTGCGGTGGGTCTCATCAGCAACACGCACGCCCGGGTGCAGTCGCTTTTTCACTGGACCCTGTCGGCGCTCGATCTCAAGGTCGAGGGTGGCGGTGACGTCGCGGCCTACGAGGCGATCGTTGCGGGTACCCTCGCCGAGTACGCCCGCGGCCGGCGCACGCTGCTCATCGTCGACGAGGCCCAGAACCTCGCCGATGAAGTCGTCGAGGAATTGCGCCTCCTGTCCAACATCAACTCCGAGCAGGATCTCGTGCTGCAGATCATGCTGGCCGGGCAGCCGGAACTGCGCGACATGCTGCAGAAACCCTCGATGCGGCAGATTGCGCAGCGGGTGGCCGCGGACTTTCACCTGCGCGCGCTGACGAGAAAGGAGACCGCGGCCTACGTCCGTCACCGCCTGTCGGTCGCCGGTGGTGCGGAGGACCTGTTCACGCCGAGTGCACTCACGCTCATCCATGAGCGGACCGGCGGTATCCCGCGGCTGATCAATCAGCTGTGCGATTACACGCTCGTGTACGCGTTTGCCGACCAGAAAAGGCAGATCGACAAGCGGGTCGTGACCAAGGTGTTGCGTGACCGGGAAGCCTTCGGCGCCTTGCCGCTGTTCGCGGCACCGGTCACCGCCGCGGCGCCGGCGGCGACCGAGGGTGCCTTGCCCGTCCCGGAGCCGACCCCGCCTGACGACGTCGGTATGCGCTGATGGCCGCTCGCTCGCGGCGACGGATCATTTTCGTCAACCGGTTCTACGCGCCCGATCACTCGGCGACCGCGCAGATGCTGACGGGGATTGCGGAAGGGCTGGCGAAAGGCCCGTTGGCGGTAGACGGCCAGCCGGCCCCGCCGCTGGACGAGGTCGTGGTCCTTACCTCGCGGCTGCGCTACGACGATCCGACGGCTCGCCTGGCGGCCACGGAGATCCGGCACGGCGTGACGGTGCGGCGCGTGTGGACGACGCGCTTCGGGCGCGCGGCCCGCCTCGGGCGGGCGATCGATTACCTGTCCTTCTACGTGGCCGTCGGCATCGTGCTCCTGACGACAACCCGGCGCGGGGACATCGTCGTTGCCAAGACCGATCCGCCGCTCCTGTCGCTCGCGTGCGCGCTGCCGGTCCGGCTGCGGCGCGCGCGGCTGGTCAACTGGCTGCAGGACGTGTTCCCCGAGGTGGCGACCGAGCTCGGTGAGCGGGCGGTGCCCCGTTCGCTCGGCAACGTCCTCGCCCGCTGGCGTGACGCGAACTGCCGCGCCGCGGCCGCGAACGTCGTGCTGGGCGAGCGGATGCGCGAGTTCTTCCTTGCCCGCGGCCTGCCGGAGCGGAATTTCCACGTCATCCCCAACTGGGCATCGTCCGAACAGATCGTGCCGCTGGCCACGGCCGAGAGCACCCTGCGGCGCCGACTCGCGGTCGGCAACGCCGTTCTCGTGGCCTATTGCGGCAACCTGGGCCGTGCCCACGACCACGAGAGCCTGGCCGCTGCGATCACGCAGCTGAAGGCGCGCGACGACATCCGTTTCCTGATTGTCGGCGGCGGCGCGGGCCAGGTCGCCCTGCGCCGGTCGCTGGCCGAGGCCGGGGTGGCGGGCGTCGAGTTTCTGCCCTACCAGCCGGAGGAGGCGCTGTCGGACACGCTGGCGGCGGCCGATATCCACCTCCTGTGCCTGCGCCGCGAGCTCGAGGGCCTGATCGTGCCGAGCAAACTGTACGGAATCTACGCCGCGGGCCGTCCGGCCCTGAACTGGGGTGACGTGGATGGCGAGGTCGCGCGCGAGCTCAAGCGATCGGCGACCGGCGTCACGGTGCCCGATCGCGATCCCACCGCGCTCGCGACCGCGATCGAGCGCCTGGCCGAAGATCCCGAACTGCGTGCGCTGCAGGGCGCGCGCGCGCGCGAAGTACTGGTCAGTCAGTACTCGCTGCCACGTGCCCTCGTGGCCTGGCGTGCCATGCTGGACGGTCTAGCGACCGGCCGCTGACGGCAGCGTCAGAGGTTGCCGGATGGCACGGCTGCCGGCGGGCCCTGTTGCAGGCGCCGGCCGACGATGCGGCTGATCGTGATCGCCGGCTGCTCGACCCAGGCGCACAGCAGGGTGGCGCAGAACAGGGCGAGCGGCACCGCCAGCAGCACGACCTGCAGGAAGCCCAGGCGCGGATAGAGCGCGTTGATCAGGAACAGCAGCAGCGCGAGATGGCTGAGGTACAGGCTGTAGGACACTCGCCCGAGCCACTGGATCGGCGGACTACAGAGGAGGCGGCTGGCGAGTGGTGAGCACAGGGCAACGACGATGAGCCACG
>CAITAM010000321.1 GCA_903890265.1 uncultured Pseudomonadota bacterium
CGCGCGTCGAGCGCGCCGCCGATATTAGTCGCCGGTCCGGCAAAGGGAAAGCGTCGGCTGGCCGCCGGCGTGCGGGCGCCCGTGCCGGTGCCGTCGGCGCGCGCCGGGTCGTGCGGCGCCGCCGCGGTGCCGTCACGGACCGTTCACGTGGCCGCCGTAGTCTCGTCACGAACGCCCAGTCCAGCAGCCCCCGTCGCGAACCGGCCGGCACACGGCCACGGTTGCGACCGTCCACCGTAAAGCGCCTCACGCCGTGTTGTCCATCACCGTGCCGACCCTGCCCCGCGCCGCTCGCCCCCGTCCTGTGCGGGCGCTCGTGCTGCTCTGCCTGGTCGCGACCGCCGCGGCGGCGGATCCGCGCCCGGCGCCGGCAGCCGATCCCGCGCTGCAGACGCTCGGGCGCCAGCTCTTCTTTGACGGCCGGTTGTCCGCCTCGGGTCGCCAGAGCTGCGCCACCTGCCACGACCCGCGCTACGCCTACGGCCCGCGGCCGGGCGAGGGGCTGGCGAAGGGCGGTCCCCATCTCGACCGGCTGGGTTCGCGCGCCGTGCCGTCGCTGCGCTACCTGCAGGCGGTGCCGGACTTCACGCTGACGCACCGCTTCACCGACGGCGACATCGGCCCGGCCGGCGGCTACACCTGGGACGGGCGGGCACGCTCGATCGGGGAGCAGGCGCGGTTGCCGCTCCTTGATCCGGACGAGATGGCGAACCGCTCGGCGGCCGAGGTCGCGCGGCGCCTGAACGCGGCCGGCTACCGGACGAGCTTCGAGGCGATCTTCGGTCCGGGCGTGCTCGGGAACCCCGACCGCGCGCTGGCGGCGGCGACCGAGGCGCTGGCGGCATTCCAGCGCACCCCGGCCGAGTTCTACCCCTACAGCAGCCGCTACGACGCGTTCCTGCGCGGTGAACTCGAACTCACGGACGCCGAGGCGCACGGGGTCGAGCTCTTCAAGGACCCGAAGAAGGGTAACTGCGCGAGCTGCCACGCGGTGCTGACCCGGGCCGGCGTGCCGCCGGTGTTCACCGACTACGACCTCCTGAATATCGGCGTACCGCGTAACCCGCGCATCCCGGCGAACGCGGACCCCGCGCATTTCGACCTTGGCCTGTGCGGCCCGAAACGGACGGATCTGGCCGCCGAGCGCCGCTACTGCGGCTTCTTCCGCGCGCCCTCGATGCGCAACACCGCGATCCGTGCCGCGTATTTCCACAACGGCGTGTACACGACGCTCGACGAGGTCATGCACTTCTACGTCGAGCGGGACCTCTACCCGGAGAAGTACTACCCGCGGGCCGCCGACGGCACGGTACGCAAGTTCGACGACCTGCCGCCGGAACTCGTGGCGAACATCGACCACGACGCGCCGATGGACCGGCCGCCCGGTGCCGAACCCGCGCTGTCGGACGCCGAGATTGCCGACCTGATGGCGTTCCTGAAGACGCTGACCGATGCCGACGTCGCGCGCTGAGCGGCGTGCACCGGTCGTCCGGCCGCGGCCGGCCGCGCGACGGCTCGGCCTCGCCCTCGCGGTCGGGGCGATGCTCGCCCTGCCGGGCACCGGCACCGCCGACGAGCGACGCGCTGCGGCCGCGGTGCGCGCGGACCCGGCAGGCTACGCCTGGCAGCTCTTCGAGCGCCTGAACCGGCCCCTCACCGCCCCTGACGGCAGCGCATCCGAGGCCCCGGCGCAGTGGGAGGCGTGGGCGACGTCCGGCGAGATCTGGCGCGCCGACGGGGCCGATCCCGGCCCGTGGTCGCGCCGACCGTCACGGCTCGCCAACGACGTGCGCTTCGAGGTGGGCAGCCTCAAGGACCTGCCGAACCTGCGACACCCGGTCGCGGGGCGGATGGAGCCCGTCACCGACCCGCTCGCGGTCAGCGAGGCGCTGACCGAGGTCCGTTTCAACCGCGCCGCGTACGACTACCTGCGCCGGCACGGTCTCTACAACCTCGACGGCCAGCTCGCGCTCGCCCGCGCCGGGACGCCGCTGTGCTTTCCCGCCGCGGCCTGGGCCGTCAAGGCCCGCTGGCGGCCGATTGGCGCCAACGATCGCCGTCGCTACCACACGCTTCGCGTGACGCTCGCGGACGGCTCGACCCGTCTTTACGGGCTGACGGCGATGCACGTGATGACGCACGACCTCGAGAGCGGCTTCTGGGCCACGTTCGAGCACGCGGACGTCGCCTGTGCGGCGCCGGCCGGCTGCCTGTCCGGGCACGAGGCGGGCGGGTCGGCGCGCTGTCGCGCGTCGACGCCAGGCTGCGACGCCGGGCCGCGCCGCGTCACGCGCCGCAACCCGGCATGGGCGTACTACCGGCTGGGCGGGACGGCGATCGATTTCGTTGCCGCCGACGGGACGCCGACGGTCCTTGGCAACCGCGATCTCGAGGCGGGGCTCGGCGCGACGTCGTCCTGCCCGACCTGCCATGCCCGGGCGGCCCTGGCGGCCTCGGTGGCGTCGGGGGCGGGCGCCCGGCGCCTGCCGGTGCTCGCGGCGTCCGGGACCGACGGCACGCGCCAGGGCTACACCGGTCGCCCGGATCCGAACTGGTTCCTGCCCGACGGGCTGGCGGGGGACCGCTTCGTGTCGCAGGATGGCGTGTGGTCGCTCGCC
>CAITAM010000322.1 GCA_903890265.1 uncultured Pseudomonadota bacterium
CGAGCGGCGCGCCGGCGCCGTTGCGTGTCACGCCATCGAGCGTCGCCAGCCGGCCCCACAACCGATCGGTCAGCGCCCGCTGCCGCGGCGCCTCGACCGGCAGGCGCTCGCGGGCGAGCCGGCAGGCCTCGCCGAAGCCGGCGATCTGGTGCACGGACAGCGTTCCGGGGCGCAGACCCTGCTCGTGTCCGCCACCGAACGCCAGCGGTACGAGCGCCGGACGCGGCGAGCGGCGGACGTACAGCGCCCCCACGCCGGTCGGCCCGTGCAGCTTGTGGGCCGACAGCGCCAGGAGATCGGCGCCCAGCGCCTCGACGTCCACCGGCAGGTGGCCGACCGCCTGAACCGCATCCACGTGCAGCAGGATGCCCCGCTCGCGGGTCAGCGCGCCGACCGCGGCGATGTCCTGCAGCACGCCGGTCTCGTTATTGACGAGCATGAGCGCAACCAGCCCGGTTTCCGGGGTGACCGCCGCGGCAACGGCATCGGCGCTCACGACACCGGTCTTTGCGGGCGTGAGGTAGCTCACCCGCAGGCCCTCGCGCTCAAGCTGTTCGCAGGCCGCGAGTACGGCCTTGTGCTCGGTACGGGCCGTGATGACGTGCGTCTTGCCACGGGCCGCATTGGCCCGAGCCGCGCCGAGCACCGCGAGGTTATCGGACTCCGTCGCGCCCGACGTGAAGAGGATGGCCGCGGCCGGCGCGCCGATCAGCGCGGCCACGTCAGCCCGCGCCGCCTCGATTCGGGCCGCGGCACGGCGCCCGTGGGCATGCGCATAAGTCGACGGATTACCGTAGCCGACCTCGTCGGCAAGACACGCGCTCATGACCGCCGCGACCGCAGGGTCCAGCAGCGCCGTCGCGGCATGATCGAGGTAAATCGGCAGCTCGTGCATAACGTTACTCCGCGCCCTGCGGCGGCTTGCGCGCCGCCTGCTGGGCGGACGCGAGGAGGCCGCGCAGGATGTTGACTTCCAGCTGGTCGAGCTCGGCACGGGCAAAGATACGCTTGAACCGGCGCAGCAGGTGCGGTCCGCCGCGCCGGTCGGTGAATCCGGTGTCGATCAGGGTCGCCTCGAGGTGCACGTACAGCCGCTCGAGCTCTGCCGCCGTCGCGAGCGGCGCTTCCCGCGCTTCGGCGACGCGCGGCTCCGAGCGCGCCACGAGAAGCTCGTAGGCCACGACCTGCACGGCCTGCGCGAGGTTCAGCGACTCGTAGACCGGGTTGGCCGGGATGTGCAGGAGCACCTGGCAGTGCTCGAGATCCTCGTTGGTCAGCCCGGTGCGCTCGGTGCCGAACACCACCGCCGCCCTGGTCGACGGCTCAAGCGCCGCGAGCCGCCCGGCGGCCTCGCGTGCAGTCAGCGAGGGCCAGTAGTACTGACTGCGCGGCCGCGCCGTGGTGCCTATCACGAGGCCGCAGTCGGCGATGGCCTCCTCGACCGTACCGACCACACGGGCCGCGCCAAGCACGTCGTCGGCACCGCTCGCGAGCGCCGTCGCCTCGGCGCTCGGGTGCTCGACCGGGTCGACCAGCCACAGGTCGCCAAGACCCATGGTCTTCATCGCCCGGGCAGCGGCGCCGATGTTGCCGCGGTGGGACGGGCGGACGAGGACGACGCGCACGTGGGCGGCGGACGGCGGCGGCATGGTCAGGATCGGTCGGCCTCCAGAGGGGACGGGCGGCACGCCGGGGAGCGCCTTGTGGTCAGCGCTCCTTTTGCCCGCCGCGGTCTGCTAGTCTAAACGGCTTTTTCAACAGGCGCCCGCCGAGGTCGCAGCACTCATGCACCCGCTCGTTAACATCGCCGTCCGCGCCGCACGCCGTGCCGGCAACGTGATCCTCCGCAACCTCAACCGGGTCGACGCGCTGACCGTGGTCGAAAAGGGCCGCAATGACTTCGTCACCGAGGTCGACCGGGCCGCCGAGGCCGAAATTATCGCGACCGTGCAGCGGTCCTACCCGACGCACGGCTTTCTCGCCGAGGAGTCCGGCTCGACGTCCCCCGACGCCGAGTACGTCTGGATCGTCGATCCGCTCGACGGCACGACCAATTTCCTGCACGGTTTTCCCCAGTTCTGCGTCTCCATGGCGGCGCAGTACCGTGGCAAGATCGAGCACGCGGTGGTCTACGACCCGTGGCGTCAGGAAATCTTCACCGCGAGCCGGGGCGACGGGGCCTACCTCGACGGGCGACGGATCCGCGTCACCAAGGCCAAGACCCTCGAAGGTACCCTGATCGGCACGGGCTTCCCCTATCGCGAGAACCTGCATTACCTCGACCCGTACCTCGCGATGTTCCGTGCCGTCAGCATGAAGGCAGCGGGTTTACGGCGTCCGGGCTCCGCCGCGCTTGATCTTGCCTACGTGGCGGCGGGCCGCACGGACGGGTTCTGGGAACTCGGCCTGTCGCCCTGGGACACCGCCGCGGGCTGGCTGCTGATCCAGGAAGCGGGCGGCATGGTCGGCACCCTCACCGGGGGCGAGTACCAACTCGGCCCGCACGTCGTGGCCGGCGGACCGAAGGTCTACGAGGCCCTGATCGCCGAAATCGCGCCGCACCTGACGGACGAACTGCGCCGCTGACACGGCGCAGCCGCCCTGCCAGCGCCGGCCTCAGGCGCCGGGCTTGCCGTTCATGTCGCTGTGCGAGTAGCCGTACAAGCGGTAGACCACGAGGCCGATCGCGGTCCAGCCGAGGAAGATGAAGTTCGTCTTCAGCGGCAGGTTGATGAACAGCAGCAGACAGCCGATCGCGGCGAGCGGTCCCACGAGCCAGATGGCCTGCACACGAAAACCGCGGCGGCGACCGGCGTCGCGGACGCGCAGGATCATGACGCCGAGCGAGACCATAAAGAACGCCGTCAGGGTTCCGGAGTTTGACACGTCGGCAAGCAGGCCGACGGGGAAGAACCCCGCGAACACCGTCACCGTCAGGCCCGTGATCAGGGTCACGACGTGCGGCGTGTGGTACTTCGGATGCAGCTTGTTCAGGAACCGGGGCAGCAAGCCGTCACGGGCCATCGCAAAAAAGAGCCGGGTCTGGCCGAACAGCATCATGAGAATCACTGACGGCAGCGCAAGGAATGCCGCCAGTCCGATGAGCCCCGCGATCTTGTTGTAGCCGATCTGCTGCAGTACGAAGGCCAGCGGCTCGTCACTGCACGCCAGCAGCTGGCCACCCGTGTCGCGGCAAGCGGCGTGGAACTCCGGGCTGCCGGGAGACACGATCGTGTGATTGGGGCCAAAAACCGGCTGCGCGCCAATCGTACCGATCGCACCAGAAGCCACCAACAGGTAAAAGGCCGTGCAGATGACCAGGCTGCCGATCAGGCCGATGGGCACGTTGCGCTGCGGATTTCGCGTTTCCTCGGCGGCGGTCGACACGGCGTCGAAGCCCACGTACGCGAAGAAGATCGACGATGCCGCGCTGACGACGCCGAGGTTCCCAAGCGGCCTGAACGGCTCGAAATTCTCGGCCCGGATCATCGGTATGGCGAGCACGATGAACACCGCGAGGGCCGTGATCTTGATCGACACGAGGACCGCATTCACCCTCGCGCTCTCGCGCGTTCCGATGATGAGCAGCCACATGCAGAACAGGGCAATGGCCATCGCGGGCAGGTTGATCACACCACCGGCGTACGGCCCCTTGGTGAGCGCGACCGGCAGGTCAATATGCAGGAGCCGGTGCAACACCCCGACGAAATAGTTTGACCAGCCCACCGAGACTGCGCACGCGGCGACGGCGTATTCAAGGACCAGCGCCCAGCCGACGATCCACGCGACGAGTTCCCCCAGCACGGCATACGAATACGTGTACGCCGACCCGGACACCGGGACCATCGACGCAAGCTCGGCGTAGCACAGTGCGGTCACGGCACAGACAAAGCCCGCCAGAACGAACGAGGCCATCATGCCGGGACCCGCCTTCTGGGCGGCTTCGGCGGTGAGAACGAAGATGCCGGTGCCGATGATCGCCCCGACCCCGAGCATCATCAGCTGGAAGCCGCCGAGTGATCGGGTCAGGGACCGGCGCTCCGCCGTGGCCAGGATGTCATCGAGGGATTTGACTCGCCAGTTCATGTAATGCCCCTGCAAAACCAGCATGGGTTTTACCATGACGGAGTCCACAGGGCTATCGAGAGCTGGGCGTCGCCGCCTCAGGCGGTCTGGGTCGTCACCCCAAAGACGATACCCAGCCGGCGCGCCGCCTGCACCTTGGTCAGCCGCTTCTGCTTCTCCTCGGGCTCCGCCTTGAC
>CAITAM010000323.1 GCA_903890265.1 uncultured Pseudomonadota bacterium
ATCTTCAGTGCGATCAAGAAATTCAGGACCCGCGCCGACTTTTGTCTGGCCAATCGCGCCGCGATCACCATGGAAGTGCCTTTCATGCGCAGCTACGCGCTCGCGCTGGTCCAGGCGTGCCACCGGCGCGGCGCACCGGCGATCGGTGGGATGAGTGCGCTGATTCCGATCAAATCCGATCCAGCGGCCAATGAACAGGCGCTCGCCGGCATCCGTCGTGACAAGGCTCGCGACGCCCGCGACGGCTTTGACGGCGGCTGGGTTGCGCACCCCGGCCTCGTGCAGATCGCCATGGAGGAGTTTCGCGCGGTGCTCGGCGACAGGCCGAACCAGTGGGACCGCCAGCGCGACGAAGCGATCCGCGCGGCTGATCTGCTGGAATTCGTGCCCGAGCAGCCCATTACCGAGGCGGGGCTGCGAAACAACATCAACGTCGGCATCCATTACCTCGGCAGCTGGCTCGCGGGCAATGGCTGCGTCCCGATCCACAACCTGATGGAAGACGCCGCAACGGCAGAAATTTCCCGCAGTCAGGTCTGGCAGTGGGTGCGCAGCCCCAAGGGCGTCCTCGATGATGGCCGCAAGGTCACACCCGAGCTCGTGCGCCAGCTCATCGGTGAGGAGCTGCTGAGCGTCAAGGCGGAGGTCGCGGGGTCTGGTGCGACCGACACCTACGACCGTGCGGCAGTCGAATTCGAGCGCATGTCGCTCGCCGAAGAGTTCCAGGAATTTCTGACCACGCCGTTGTACGAAATGCTGAATTAGGCCTTAAGCTCCGGAACACGGGTCCGGACGCCTTCAAGGAGGCACCTTCGTTGCAGTGTGACGTGCTGGTCGTCGGTGGCGGCATCAATGGCGTGGGCATCGCCCGGGATCTTGCCGGGCGCGGGATACGGGTCGTTCTGTGCGAGCAGCACGACCTCGCCTCCCACACGTCGTCGGCGAGCACCAAGCTGATTCACGGTGGGCTTCGCTACCTCGAGTACCGCGAATTTTCGCTCGTCAGGAAGTCACTGGCCGAGCGGGAGGTCCTGTTATCCGTCGGCGGGCACATCATGTGGCCGCTGCGGTTCGTGCTGCCGCACGAGCCGTACCTGCGCCGGGCCTGGCTCATTCGGGCGGGCCTTTTCCTTTACGACAACCTCGCGCCACGTAACCGATTGCCTGGCTCAGAGGCGGTTCGACTGACCGGGCACCCGGCCGGTGCGCCGCTGCGTGACGCAGGCCGGCTCGGTTTCGTCTATTCGGACGTCTGGGTGGATGATGCGCGGCTCGTCGTGCTGAACGCCATGGACGCCCGCGAGCGCGGCGCAACGGTGCTTACCCGGACGGCGTGCACGTCGCTGCGCCGTGAGCCGCACGGGTGGACGGCGACGCTGGTGCCGGAGTCGGGGGTGCCGATCGAGGTGTCGGCGCGGGCGGTCGTCAACGCGGCGGGGCCCTGGGCCGGTGACTTCCTGCGCCACTGCGCGCCCACGCTGCGGCGTCAATCGCTGCGCTTGGTCAAAGGCAGCCACATCGTGGTGCCCAAGCTCTTCGACCACGACTTTGCCTACATCTTCCAAAACGCCGACCGACGGATCGTCTTCGCCATTCCCTACGAGCAGCGCTACACGCTGATCGGTACGACCGACGTCGACTATCAGGGCGATCCTGCCAGCGTTGCGATTGCAGCGGCGGAAACGGCGTACCTCTGTGAGATTGCGAATCACTACTTCCGCCAGACGATCACCCCACAGTCGGTCGTGCACAGCTTTTCCGGCGTACGGCCGCTCATGGCCGACGAATCCGTTGATGCCAGTGGGGTCACGCGTGACTATTCGTTTGACCTCGATACCGATGGCGCGCCGCTGTTGTCGGTCATCGGCGGCAAGATCACGACGTTTCGCCGGCTGGCCGAGGAAGCGGTGGCACTGCTCAGGCCCCTCATGGGCTTTCAGGAGGGGCCATGGACCCGGACCGCGGCGCTGCCCGGCGGAGACTTCGCAGCCGGTGACTTTGAGGCTTATCTGCGGGAGCTCCGGCGCCGGTATCCATCGATCGAGCCGGAGCTGATGCACCGATGGGCTCGTGCCTATGGCACTCGCCTCGAGCGCTGGTTGCCCGCTGCCCTCGCCGGCGAAGGTCTGGGTGCCGAGGTCATTCCCGGTCTCCACGAGGCGGAGCTGCGCTACCTGTGCGCCGAGGAGTGGGTCCGTGAGGCGGCCGACGTGCTGTGGCGCCGCTCCAAGCTCGGTCTCGGCGCGCCGCCGGACGGGGCGTGGCGTATCGATCGCTGGTTGGCGGCGAATCCGCCCCGCTGAGCGGATGAGGATCTGACATGTCGCGATTGCTGCTGGCGATGGATCAGGGCACTACCAGCTCCCGAAGCGTGCTTTTCGGCGCCGACGGCCGGCCGGTGGCAACGGCGCAGAAGGAGTTCACCCAGCACTTTCCCCGGCCGGGTTGGGTGGAGCACGACGCCGACGAGATCTGGGCGACGCAGATTGCGACGGTCCACGAAGTTCTGGCGATGGCGCGCAAGACGCCAGCGGATATTGCTGCCATCGGCATCACGAACCAGCGGGAGACGGTCGTGCTCTGGGACCGGGCGACCGGCCAGCCGGTCGCACCGGCCATCGTCTGGCAGGACCGTCGCACCGCCGACGAGTGCGGCCGACTGCGTGACCTCGGGCACGAGCCCGGGGTGACGGCGACCACCGGGTTGCGGCTCGACCCGTATTTTTCGGCGACGAAGCTTGCCTGGCTGCTCGATCACGTACCGGGCGCCAGACTGCGGGCCGAGGCGGGCGAACTGGCGGCCGGGACGGTCGACAGCTGGCTGGTCTACCGGCTGACGGGCGGGCGGGCGCACATCACGGACGCATCGAATGCGAGTCGTACCCTGCTGGTGGATCTCGGCACGGGGCGCTGGTCGGAGCCGATGCTGGATCTGTTTCGGATTCCGCGCCGCGTGTTGCCGGACATCCTGCCATCGACGATGCCGCCGTCGGCGGCGCCGCGGGCGGACATCGGCGGGGTGGCGGTGCCCATCTGCGGCATCGCGGGGGACCAGCAGGCGGCACTCTTCGGGCAGGGCTGCTTCACGCCGGGCATGGCGAAGAACACGTACGGCACGGGATGCTTCACGCTGATGAACACCGGCCCGACGCCGCTGCCCTCCAGGCACCGGCTGCTGTCGACGGTCGCGTGGAGCATCGATGGCCTCACCTACGCACTCGAGGGCAGCGTGTTCTCGGCGGGTGCTGCGGTGCAGTGGCTGCGCGACGGGCTTGGCCTGATCCGCTCGGCGGCGGAAGTGGAGTCGCTGGCGCTGTCCGAGCCCGATTCGGGCGGGGTCTTTTTTGTCCCGGCATTCACCGGCCTTGGGGCGCCCCACTGGGATCCGTACGCGCGCGGCGCCATCGTCGGCCTGACCCGCGGCAGCACGCGGGGTCACATCGGTCGCGCCGTTCTGGAGTCGATCGCCTTCCAGAGCGCGGACGTCTTGCTCGCCATGCAGCAGGATTCGGCGCGTCCCCTCGTCGAACTGCGGGTCGACGGCGGCGGCAGCGTCAACAACCTGCTGATGCAGTTCCAGGCCGACCTGCTGGGGGTGCCGGTGGTCCGCCCGGTCGTGACCGAGACCACGGCGCTCGGCGCGGCCTGCCTCGCGGGGCTGGGCGCCGGCGTCTGGGAGTCGCTGGAGGCGATTGGCACGAGCTGGCAGGCCGAACGGCGCTTCGAGCCCGCGAGGAACCGTGCCTGGGCGGGTGAGGCGATGGCGAAATGGCGAAGTGCCGTCGAGCGGTCGCTCGGCTGGGCGGACTGACCCGCCCCCGGGCGACGGTCCGCGGCCTCTGCCGCCCCAGCCCCGTGCCGTTGTCCAGGGCGAGGCCACGACCGACCCGCGCATCTCGCCCGCGACCCGGTCGAGCGGCCAGAGCAAGGCGGGCAACCGGAAGAAATTTTTGCCTGACGAACGCGCCCTAACGCTTTACCATTCCGCCACTTAAGTGCTGCAGAGCGGGGCCCCCATGCGCCCTGTGGAGGCCTGTTGATGACGGAACGCTACTCGGCGTTGGCGCTCGCGCGCCACGCGTTGACTGGTGCGCCCTGGGAGCGCGCCTGGCGGGCTGCGGAGCCGCGCAAGTCCTACGACGTCGTCATTATCGGCGGTGGCGGACACGGGCTGGCGACCGCCTACTACCTCGCCAAGAACCACGGCATCACCAACGTGGCGGTGATCGAGAAGTCCTACATCGGGTCGGGCAATGTCGGGCGCAACACGACGCTCATCCGCTCGAATTACCAGATGCCGGGCAACACGCAGTTCTTCGAGCACTCACTGCAGCTCTGGGAAGGCCTGTCGCACGAACTCAACTACAACGCCATGGTCTCGCAGCGCGGGCAGATCGTGCTCGCGCACAGTCCGTCCCAGCTCGATGTCGTCGCCCGCAAGGGCAACACGATGCTGCTGAACGGCATCGACTCCGAGCTGCTGGATCGCGGCGACGTGATGCGGCTGCTGCCCTACCTCGACTACTCCAAGGACTGCCGGTTCCCGATTTACGGCGGCATCATTCAGCGCCGCGCGGGGACGGTCCGGCACGACGCGGTGGCCTGGGGATACGCACGCGCCGCGAGCAATCTCGGGGTCGACATCATCGAGAACTGCGAAGTCACGGGTTTCGTCCGTGACGGCGAGCGGATCACGGGCGTCGAGACGACCAAGGGGCGGGTGCTGGCAGGGCGGACCGGCATCGCGGTCGCCGGACACACGTCGGCGGTCGCTGCCATGGCCGGCCTTCGCCTGCCCGTCGAGAGTCACATCCTGCAGGCATTTGTCACGGAGCCGATCAAGCCCTTCGTGCACCACGTCATCTCCTTCGGCGCCGAGCTCTTCTACATCTCGCAGTCCGACAAGGGCGGCCTCGTCTTCGGTGGTCACATCGACGGCTTCAACACCTACACCCAGCGCGGTCAGCTGCCCAAGATCCAGACGGTCGCCGAGTGCGCCGTGGCGCTCATTCCCGGCATTTCACGGCTGCGATTGCTGCGTCACTGGGGAGGCATCCAGGACATGACGCCGGACGGCAGTCCGTTCATAGGCCGCACGCCGCTGCGGGATCTCTACCTCAACGGCGGCTGGTGTTATCAGGGCTTCAAGGCGACGCCGGCGTCCGGCTGGTGTTTCGCGCACACGATCGCCCACGAAGACGAGCACCCGCTCGTGCGGCACATGCGTCTCGACCGCTTCGAACGCGGTAACGGGCTGGACGAGTACGGATTAGGCCTTTGGACCTACAGGCAGTAAGCACATGCTGAGGATTCCCTGCCCGCACTGCGGTGAGCGTGATTACACGGAGTTCCGGTACGCCGGTGACGCCTCCAAGGTACGGCCGAAACACGGCACGGACGACGTCAAGACCTGGCACGACTTCGTGTTCCTGTTCGACAACCCGAAGGGACCGCATCGGGAGTACTGGCAGCACGTACTCGGCTGCCGTCAGTGGCTGGTGCTTGAGCGCAACACGGCGACTAACGAGGTCATGGGCGCCGTCCTCGCACGCACGAGGGAGGCATCATGAGTCGCGCCCCGTCCCGCCTCCCGGCCGGTGGCCGCATTGACCGCAACCAGCCGGTCACGTTCACCCTCGAAGGCCGCCAGTATTCGGGCTACGCCGGCGACACGCTGGCCTCGGCGCTGCTTGCGAACGGCATCAGCCTCGTGGCGCGAAGCTTCAAGTACCACCGGCCGAGGGGTTTCATCGCCGCGGGTGTCGAGGAGCCGAACGGGCTGTTCACGCTCGGCACGGGAGGGCGCACGACGCCCAACGTCCCCGGGACCACCATCGAGCTCCACGCCGGTCTCGTGGCGGCGCGGCAGAACGGGTTCCCGTCGATCGAATTCGACCTGATGGCAGTCAACCAGTGGTTTGCGCCGGTCCTCGGCGCGGGCTTCTACTACAAGACGTTCATGGGCCCGCGCCGCGGCTCATGGATGTTCTACGAGCCGTTCATCCGGCGCGCCGCGGGCCTCGGCGCCGGGACCTACGAGCGCGATCCCGACCGGTACGAGACGGCGCATGCCTACACGGACGTGCTCGTGGTCGGTGCCGGTCCCGCCGGGCTCGCTGCGGCGAGGGCGGCGGGGCTCGCGGGGGCGCGCGTGCTGCTCGTTGAGCAGGATTTTCTTGCCGGCGGTTCGCTGCTGTCGGCGCCGGTCGACAGCGGGGAGGCGGAGTGGTGCGCGCAGGTCGTGGCCGAGCTTGCCCGGATGCCGAACGTGCAGGTGCGGTTGCGCACGACGGCCTTTGGCCTCTACGACGGCAACACGGTAGGCCTGGTCGAGCGCCGCGATGCGCTACGGCCTGACCCCGAGCGTGGCGAAGCCCGGGAGGTACTGACCACGGCACGCGCCGGTTCCATCGTGCTCGCGACGGGCGCCTACGAGCGGCCGCTCGTGTTCGGTGACAACGACCGGCCCGGCATCGTGCTGGCGGGCGCGGCCGAGACCTACGCCAACCGCTACGGCGTGCTGCTCGGCCGCCAGGCGGTGGTGCTGACGAACAACGACCGCGCCTGGACGTCCGCCCTCGCGCTGGCGGCCCAGGGCAGTGCCGTGACGGTCGTCGAGCAGCGACAGACCGTCGACGCCTCGCTGCTCGCGAGTGCCGAGGCGGCCAAGGTCGCCGTCATGCTCGGTGGACGCGCGAAGTACGCGCTCGGCGGCAAGCACGTCGAGGGCGTGGTCGTCGCGGCGGGCAGCCGCGAGGTCCGGCTGCACTGCGACCTGCTTTGCATGTCCGGTGGCTTCGCGCCGGTCGTGCACCTGTCGTCGCACACCGGCATCAAGCCGCTCTACCGCGCCGATATCGATGCCTTCGTGCCCGGCGGGCATGCTGCCACGCACGCCTCCGCCGGTGCGGCGAACGGGACGCTGGACGGCTGGGCCGCGATCATCGAGGGCCACGACGCCGGCGTGCGGGCGGTCGGCGGCGACGCCGCCGCGGCGGTGTCCTCGCCGGCCCTGCCTGCGGGTCCGGTGCACCGCTACGCGCTGCAGCCCGTGCCGGTGCCAGAGCTGCCGCCGCGCGGCAAGGCGTTCATCGATTTCCAGGGTGACGTCGGACTGAAGGACGTTCATGTCGCCCATCAGGAAGGCTACGTGTCGGTCGAGCACCTCAAGCGCTACACGACGCTCGGCATGGGCACCGATCAGGGTAAAACGAGCAACATCAACGCGATTGGCGTCATGGCGAATCTGCGTTCGCTGTCGGTCCCGGCGACCGGCACCACGACCTTCCGGCCGCCGTTCTCACCGCTTACCGTCGGCGCCCTGGCCGGCCGCGCGGTCGGGCACCACTTCCGGCCCATCCGCCGCTCGCCGCTGCACGACTGGCACGTGGCCAACGGCGCCACGCTGATCGAGGCCGGCCCGTGGCTGCGCGCGTGGTTCTACTCCTGGGCCGGTTCGACGGCAGCGTCCGCCTACATCGAGGAGATGAAGCTGGTCCGCTGCGGGGTGGGCATCGCCGACGTGTCGTCGCTCGGCAAGATTGACGTGCAGGGGCCGGACGCGGCGGAGTTCCTCAACCGTGTCTACGTGAACGGCTTCGCCAAGCTGCCCGTGGGCAAGGCCCGCTATGGCGTTATGTTGAATGACGACGCGACCGTGCTCGACGACGGCACGACCGCCCGGTTCGGCGAGACGCGCTATTTCATGACGACGACCACGGCGCAGGCGGCCGAGGTGATGTCGCATCTCGAGTTCCTGCTGCAGACGGCGTGGCCGGAGCTGAACGTGGCGGTGACGTCACTCACCGACCAGTGGGCCGGCATGTCGGTCGCCGGTCCGAAGGCGCGCGAGGCGCTGGCACTCGCCCTGCCCGGGATTGACCTCGCCGACGGGACCCTGCCCCACATGGGCGTACGGGAGGTCGAGTTCGAGGGCGTGCCGCTGCGTATCCTGCGCCTGAGCTTCTCGGGCGAGCTCGCCTACGAGCTGTACGTGCCCGCCGACTACGGCATCGCTCTCTGGGAGCACGTGCTGAAGGCGGCCGAGCCGCTCGGGATCCGTCCCTACGGACTGGAGGCGCTGGCGTCGCTGCGCATCGAGAAGGGCCACGCGGCAGGACTCGAGCTCGATCACCGGACGACGCTGGATGACCTTGGTCTCGGCAAGATGGCCTCGCGCGAGAAGGCCTTCGTCGGACGCGAATTGCGCCTCCGGCCGGAGCTGCAGGCGCCGGAGCGCTGGAGCCTCGTGGGCATCGAATGTCTCGAGGACGGCGCACGCCTGCGCGGGGGCGCCATCCTCTTTGCCGCCGGTGAGCCGGTGAAGGGACACGGGCGTGGCTACATCACCTCCGTGACCTGGTCGATCGAACTTGGCAAGTACATCGCCCTCGGCCTGTACGACGGCGGTCTTCGCCACGAAGGCGAGGAGATCGTCTGCGCCTTTCCGCTGAAAGGCGAGCAGGTGCGTGCCCGGATCGTCTCGCCGATATTCATCGACGCCAAGGGGGAGCGACTCCATGTTTAAGGCACGAAGCCCCATTGCCACGCTGGTGGCCGGCGGGGGCCGCGACGGGGCGACCGGCGAGAGGACCCTGCGGATCGAGGCCCACCCGTCGCTCGTGCTCGCCCAGCTCGCGCTCTACCGCGACGGTGCGCCGCAGGCACAGGCCGTGGCCCGTGCGGTGCTCGGGGTGGATCTGCCGCTGTCGGCGACCGAGGTCAGCGTGGCCGGCGACGTCCGGCTCTACCGCACCGGACCCGAGCAGTACTGGCTTCGCGCGCCGGACGAGCGCACGGTCGCGGCGCTGAGCAGCGCACTCGATCCCCGCGCCGGCGCGGTGACGCCCCTGTCGTCGAGCCGGGCGCTGGTGTCGATCGAAGGGGCGGCCGCCCGCGACGTCCTCGCGAAGGGCCTCGCGATCGATCTCGACCCCGCGGTGTTTCGCGTCGGGCAGTTTGCGCAGACCGGACTGCACCACGTCGGCATACTGGTCGAGCGGCGCACGGAGCAGGGCTTCGATCTCTACTTCCCGCGTACCTTTGCGGTCACGCTGCTCGAGTGGCTGACCGATGCCGCGCTTCCTTTCGGCTATGAAATGGCTTTTCGTGCCTGACGCGATCGCCGCCTAACGAACTGACATCCACGGAGTCCTAAAGAGAATGAAATCCCATGCCCGAGTCGTCGTCATTGGTGGCGGCGTTGTTGGCTGCAGCGTGCTCTATCACCTCACCAAGGCCGGCTGGTCCGACGTCGTTCTCGTCGAGCGGGATCAGCTGACCTCCGGCTCCACGTGGCACGCGGCGGGTGGCTTCCACACGCTCAACGGCGATCCGAATGTGGCGAAACTGCAGGGGTACACGATCGGCCTGTACGACGAGCTCGAGCGGATCTCGGGCCAGTCGTGCGGCCTGCACCGCTCCGGAGGGCTGTTGCTGGCCGACACCAAGGAGCGCATGGAGTGGCTGAAGATGGCCCACGCCCGGGCGCGCTACCTCGGTCTCGAGACCTCGCTGCTGACCGCGCGCGAAGCCAAGGAGATGCTGCCGCTGATCGAGGAGCAGTATTTCGTCGGCGCGATGCTGGATGCGGCCGATGGCAACCTCGACCCCTACGGCACGACGCATGCCTACGCCAAGTCGGCCCGCATTGGCGGCGCCGAGATTTACCTCCAGACGCGCGTCGCGGAGCTTACCCGCCGGGCCGATGGCAGCTGGGACGTCGTGACGGACAAGGGCACGATCAACGCCGAGCACGTCGTCAACGCGGGCGGTCTCTGGGCGCGCGAAGTGGGACGCATGGTCGGCCTCGAGCTGCCCGTGCTCGCCATGGAGCACATGTACCTCGTCACCGACGAGATGCCGGAGGTTGTCGCCTACAACAAGGAGCGTGGGCACGAGCTGCCGCACGCGATCGACTTCAAGGCCGAGATCTACATGCGCCAGGAACGCACCGGCATGGTGCTCGGCACGTACGAGAAGGCCTGCGTGCCCTGGCAGCCGCGGCAGACCCCGTGGGATTTCGGCGCGCAGCTCCTGCCACCGGATATCGACCGCATCGCGCCGTCGCTCGAGATCGGCTACCGGCATTTCCCTGCCATGGAGCGTGCGGGTATCAAGCGGATCATCAACGGTCCCTTCACCTTCTCGCCGGACGGCAATCCGCTGGTCGGCCCCGTGCAGGGACTGCCCGGGTACTGGGTCGCCTGTGCCGTCATGGCGGGATTCAGTCAGGGTGGTGGCGTGGGTCTTGCGCTCTCGCAGTGGATGGTCAACGGCGATCCGGGCTTTGACGTCTGGGGCATGGACGTGGCCCGCTACGGCGAGTGGGCGACGCGCAGCTACACCAACGAAAAGGTGCGCGAGAATTATTCGAAGCGCTTCTCGATCCGCTTCCCGAACGAGGAACTGCCCGCCGCGCGGCCGCAGCAGACGACCGCGCTGTACGACACGATGCTTGCCCAGGGGGCGGTCATGGGCGACTCGTGGGGCCTCGAGACGCCGCTCTGGTTCGCGCCGGCCGGCGTCGAGCCGGTCGACATCGTCTCCTTCCACCGCTCGAACGACTTCCCGCACGTCAAGGCGGAAGTGCTCGGGGTGCGCAACGCCGTCGGCGTGACCGAGATCGCCAACTTCGCCAAGTACGAGGTGAGCGGTGCCGGTGCCGAAGCCTACCTGTCGCGGCTCATGACGAACAAAATGCCGCGCGAGGGACGCCTCATCCTGACGCCGATGCTCAACCACACCGGCAAGCTGATTGGCGACTTCACGATTGCGAAGACGGGACCCGAGCGCTTCATGATCTGGGGCTCCTCGCAGGCGCAGGTCTACCACATGCGCTGGTTTGAGCAGCACCTCCCGGGCGACGGCTCGGTGCGGATCGTCCGTCTCGACATGCGGCTCGTGGGTCTGTCGATCGCCGGGCCCCGCTCCCGTGATCTTCTGGCGCGCCTCACCGACGAGGACGTGTCGGCGACGGGTTTCCGCTTCATGGAGCACCGGGCGATGGACATCGCCAACGTGCCGGCGATGATCAACCGCATTACCTACACCGGGGACCTCGGCTACGAGATCTGGGTGGCGCCGGAGTACCAGCGCCGGCTCTATGCCGAGATCCAGAAGGCCGGCAAGGACCTTGGGCTCATCAACTTCGGGATGCGCGCGCTGCTCGGCATGCGCCTCGAGAAGAACTTCCCCACCTGGTACCGCGAGCTGAGGCCGATCTACGGCGTGTTCGAGGCGGGACTTGATCGCTTCGTTGACCTGTCGAAGCCGGATTTCATCGGTATCGAGGCCGCCCGCGCCGAAAAGGCCTCGGGTGGCACGCTGCGCCGGGTCAGCTTCGTGGTGGATGCGACGGATGCCGACGTGCTGGGTGACGAGCCCATCTGGCACGCCGGCAAGGTGATCGGCTGGGTGACGTCGGGTGGCTACGGCCACTTCGTCGACCGGTCGCTGGCGCAGGGCTACGTGCCCGTGGCGCTCGCCACGGATCTGGCACCGAAGGCCTTTGAGATCGAAATTCTCGGTGAGCGGCGGACGGCGACCATCATTGCCGAGCCGCTGTTCGACCCGCAGGGCGCACGCATGCGGGCCTGAGGCGCGAGCCCGGCGCCATCAAGCCGCGCCAGGCACGGCTTTCGTGGTTGCTGGTTGTCGCGTGCGACGGCCGCGCGGGGGCGCGGCCGTCGGGGATCCCTCCGGCGCCTGCGCGCCGCGCGTCAGTCGCTGGGCGAGCCTCGGTGTGCAGAAGTCGATGAACGCGCGCAGCTTGAGCGGCACGAGCCGGCCCGAGGCGTGCACCAGATTCACGGGCGTCGGTGCGCAGTCGAAGGCCGAGAGCACCCGGACGAGTCGTCCGGCGCGCAGCGCCGCGTCCGCCTGGTAGCAGGGGACCTGCACCAGGCCGAAGTTCGCCTCTGCGGCGGCAATCGCCGAATCCGCGCTCGTCGTCGTGAAGCGGACACGGACCCGCAGCGTCCGCTCGACGCCGTGGTCCCTAAGCCACCAGTGATTGCCGATGCCGAGCGTGGACCAGCCGACGCAGTCGTGCTGCTCGAGGTCGTCCGGGTGGGCCGGTGTGCCGCGCTTGGCGAGGTAGGCAGGGCTCGCGCAGATGATGAGCTGGGCATTGCCAAGCGGGCGTGCGATCAGCGAACTGTCGGCAAGATCCGCGATGCGCAGGGCGACATCGACGTGCTCCTCGACCAGGTTCACGAGTCGATCAACGAGCAGCAGCCGCAGGCTGATGTCGGGGTAAGCCGCCAGAAACTCGAGCAGCACGGGCTGCAGATGAAGACGCCCGAAGCCGACCGGAGCCGTCACGCTCAGCTCGCCGCGCGGGCTGCGGTAGTCGCCGCTGACCGACTCCTCGACGTCTTTCAGGTCCTCCAGTACCCGTCGGCACGCGGCGAAATAAGCCTCGCCCTGCTCGGTGAGGACGACGCGGCGTGTCGAGCGGTGCAGGAGACGGATGCCGAGCAGCGCCTCGAGATCGGCCACGCGGCGACTGATCGTCGCGAGCGGAATGCCGAGTTCGCGGGCGGCGGCCGAGAAGCCCGCGTGGTGGGCGACGGCGACGAAGGCGGTCATCGCGTCGAATCGGTCCATGATTATCTCTATTTGTGAGATATAGAATCCATAAAATACCCGATTATCTAATCCGTGGAAATGCCGGAGACTGCGTTCCATGGGCTCGGGAACGACCCGACGCCAACCGCAACAGCCAGTCCAGGAGATCCGCATGTCACGCCTGCACACGCCCGCCACCGTCGACGACGCGCCCGAAGCCGCGCGCGCCTCGCTTCATGCCGTCGCGAAGAGCCTCGGTTCGGTCCCGAACCTGTTTCGGGTCGTTGCCAACAGCCCGGCCGCGCTGAAGGGCTACCTCGGTCTCAGCGGCTCGTTCGCCGGTGCGGCGCTCGACGCGAAGACCCAGGAGCGCATTGCGCTGGCGGTGGCCGAGATCAACGGCTGCAGCTACTGCCTGTCCGCCCACACCTATATCGCGCGCAACGTCGCCAAGCTCGATGACGCCGAGATCACGGCCAACCGCAACGGTGCCTCGAACGACGTGAAGGCGGACGCCGCCGTCCGTTTTGCCGCCGCGGTCGTTCGCAGCCGCGGGCACGTCTCCGACGCCGACGTGGCGGCCGTCCGGGCGGCCGGCTTCGCCGAGCCTGAAATCGTCGAAATCGTCCTCGCCGTTGCGCTCAACACGTTCACGAACTACGTCAACGAAGTGGCCGGCACCGAGATTGATTTCCCGCGCGTCACGGTCCGCAACGCGGCCTGAGCAAGAAGTTTCTTAACCCAGCAATGTGAGGATTGAGTCATGAATCGTTTTGAAAACAAAGTCGTGGTGATCACCGGTGGCAACAGCGGCATTGGTCTTGCCACCGCCATCCGGCTCAAGGCCGAGGGCGCGAAGGTCGTCATCACCGGTCGCGACCCGGTGACGCTCAATGCCGCGGCGAGCGAGCACGGCTTCGTGGCCGTCCAGGCCGACGTCGGCAAGCTGCCCGAGATCGATCGCATGTACGCCGAGATCGCAGCCAAGGTCGGCCAGTTCGACGTGCTGTTCGCCAACGCGGGCATCTACAAGGGCGCGCCGCTTGCCGAGACCACCGAGGCGCTCTTTGACGAGCTGACGGACATCAACCTCAAGGGTCTGTTCTTCACCGTGCAGCGGGCGCTGCCGCACCTCCGGGACGGTGGCAACATCGTGCTGAACAGCTCGACCGTGAATACCAAGGGCTGGCCGGGCATTGCGATCTACAGCGCCACCAAGGCGGCCGTTCGCTCGCTGGCGCGCTCGTTCTCGGCCGAACTCCTGCCGCGCAAGATCCGCGTCAACGCCGTGAGCCCCGGCGCGACCTTCACGCCGATCTTTGGCCGACTCGGCCTGTCCGAGGCTGAACTCAACGCGACCGCCGAGGGTCTGCTCAAGATGGTACCCGCGGGTCGTTTCGCGACGGCCGAGGACATTGCCGCCGGCGTCGCGTACCTCGCGAGCGACGACGCCGCGTACGTCATCGGCGCGGAGCTGACGATCGACGGCGGTCTCGCCCAGATCTGATCGAGCTCACCCGGGGGCCGTCGGCAGACGGCCCCCGGGCCTTAGTACGGCTCGGACGGCCCGGATGGCTCGGGCGGCGGGTCGAAGCGGTAGCCGACACCGTAGACGGAGTGAATGGGGTCGGCCGCGGGGTCCGCCGCGAGCAGCTTTCGGCGCAGGTTCTTGACGTGACTGTCGATGGCGCGGTCACTGACGTCGCGCAGGTCGGCATGGACGGCGTCCAGCAGTTGTGCACGGGAATACACGCGCCCCGGGTGTGCCAGCAGCCTGGCGAAGATGCGGAACTCGACCGGCGTCAGCGGCAGCACCGACTGTTTCCAGACGATCTTCAAACCCGCCTCGTCCACGACCCACGGCCGGCCGTCGCTGCCGGCGCTGGCGCGGCTGCGCCGG
Organism: uncultured Pseudomonadota bacterium; assembly: GCA_903890265.1. Lineage (GTDB taxonomy): Bacteria > Pseudomonadota > Gammaproteobacteria > Steroidobacterales > Steroidobacteraceae > CAIKMS01. Next base: position 14,471 of record CAITAM010000323.1, read on the forward strand.
AGCAGGGCGCGCACCCGCGCCGTGACCTCGCGCGGACTGAACGGCTTGCAGACGTAGTCGTCGGCGCCGGTATCGAGGCCGAGCAGGCGGTCGACCTCGTCGACGCGGGCGGTCAGCATCAGGACCGGCACCTCGCTGAAGCGGCGGATTTCGCGGCACACCTCGATTCCGTTGAGGCCCGGCAGCATCACGTCGAGCAGCACGAGGTCCGGGGGATTCTGGCGCGCGGCGGCGAGCGCCACCGCGCCGTCCCCGAACGATTCGACGGCGTGCCCTTCGTGGCGCAGGTAATCGGCGAGCAGCGCGACAATCTTCGGCTCGTCCTCGACGATGAAAACACGCGCGGGCCGGACGGCTGCCATCACGAGGCCGCCTTCGCGACAGGCAGCGTCACGCACACCGCGAGGCCGCCGAGGTCGCTCGGACCGGCGCTGATCCCACCGCCCTGGGCGACGACGAGCGCGCGGCAGATCGCGAGGCCGAGGCCCGAGCCGCCGGTCGTGCGGTTGCGTGTCCGGTCGACGCGGTAGAGCGGATCGAACAGGCGATCGTAGGCCTCCGGCGGTACGCCCGGCGCCGAGTCCTCCACGACGAGACGCAGCGCCCCGGTGTCAGCCTCGAGGCGCAGGCGAACGCAGCCCGGGGCGTCGGTGTACTTCAGGCTGTTATCGAGCAGATTGCCAAGCACCTGCTCGAGCCGACGCGCATCGACCAGGATGGCTGGCAGCGCGGCCGCCGGCGGCACGAGGTCAAGCTTGAGCCCGCGCTCGGCGGCGAGCCTCGCGTGGCGGCGAATGGCCCGCCCGGCGAGTTCGGCCGGGTCGACGACCTCCGGGTGGAACGGCAGCGCATTCAGGTCCGACAGGGCAAGGAGGTGCAGGTCGTCGACCAGCGAGCTGAGCCGCTGCACTTCGTCGTCGAGTGACCGCACGGCGTCGGGCCCGAGGGGGCGGACGCCGTCGGCCAGTGCTTCGAGCTCGCCGCGCAGCACCGCGAGCGGCGTTCGCAACTCGTGCGCGATCTCGGCGATCCAGCGGCGCCGCGCCCCCTCAAGCCTGGCAAGGCTTGCCGCCATCACGTTCACGTCGCGCATGACGTCGCCGATTTCATCGCCACGGTGCTCATCGAGCCGGACGTCGTGCTCGCCGCGGGCGATCCGTGCGGTGGCGGCCTGGACCGCGACCAGTGGACGGACCCAGTGGCGGGCCAGGATCACGGCGAGCACCAGCGCACCGGCGAACAGCAGCACGGCGAGTCCGGCGATGCCGGCGTACTGGCGGCGGAGAAACCGGGCCTCGACGCCCGAGGGCAGCGGCGGTCGCGGCAGCAGCCGGACCTCCGCTGCCGGCACGCCGTCGACGCGGATCAGCGCCCGGGCGTAGGGCGCGCCGGGCGGCGGCGCGTTGCCCTGCAGGAACCGACCATCCAGCGTGTAAATCGACGCCCGGCTCGGAAACCAGACGCGGTCATCGGGCGAGCCTGCCGGTCCCGGCGGCGGCGGGCGGGGCCCTAAGCCACCGAGCAGCGGGGGCGGCGGCGGGGCGCGGTGGCTGATGCCGAGCGAATCGAGCACCGCGGCGCCGTTCAGCCGGCCGCTCGTCAGCGCCGCAACGCCACCCTGCTCGCTGGCCAGCCTGCCCATCACGTCCGCGAAGCGGCTGAGCGCATCGGTGTCGGCTGCCTCCAGGTAATCGCTGAAGCCGCTGCGGAGGTTCCACGCGAGCAGACCGGCAAAGGCGAGCATCGCCACCCCGACGACGCTAACCAACAGGAGGGACAGGGTGTGGACCAGCCGGATACGCATCATTGACGGTCAGTTCAGCGCCAAACCGTGGAGCGAGTATGGAGACCCGCACATCATCGCTCCACGATTGTCTCGCAATAATCGGCCGAACGCGGCCCGCCGGGCCCACCCCGAGGAGTGAGTATGTCGATTCGTCACCGGATTTTTCCGCGCTTCGTGCCGGGCATTGCCGGCCTTGTCCTTGCCCTGAGCGCGGCGGCGCAGGGGCCTGCCACCGACTCCGGCGAGCGCCGCGGCCCGCCACCCGAGGCGCTTGCCGCGTGCGAGGGGAAGTCGGCGGGTGCCGCGTGCAGTTTCAGCGGGCCGCGCGGTGACAGGCCGCAGGGCACCTGCTTCGCGCCCGAGGGCAAGCCACTGGCCTGCCGTCCGGCGCAGGCGCCGGACCGCTGAGCACGGCGCCGGGCCTCAGTCCGCCGTCGTCGCTGCCGGGTGCGCGGCATCGACCGCGTACCCGGCGGCCACCCAGGCGTCGAGCCCGCCGGCGAGCGGTCGGACGCGCACGAAGCCGTGGTTGGTCAGCAGCTTCGCGACGCGCGCCGCCGAGGCCTCGTTCGGGCAGTTGCAGTAGAGAATGATGTCCCGGTCCTTCGGCAGCAGGTGCACGTGCCGGTCGACCGCGTCGGGCGCGACGTGCAGTGCGCCCGGGATCACCCGCGGATCGACGGTGCGTGCGGTGTGGGAGCGCAGATCGACGACCACCGGCGTCGACCCTGCCGCCATCAGCTCATAGAGTTCGCTGACACTGATCCGGCCCATGCGCAGCAGCCGCAGGAAACGCTGCCGCGCCCACCAGCGGAAGGCCACGTAGATCACGAGCGCGACGACCGCCACGGCCAGCATCGGCTTGCCGTAGGTAAAGGCGAGTCGCACGGCGTAGTTGATCTGCACCTCGAATACGGCACCGATCAGCAGGTAGGCGAGTACCCACAGCGCCCCGCCCGCCGTGCTTCTGGCGAGAAAACGTGGCCACGACATGCCGAGCGCGCCCGCGAGGGGTGGCGCGATCACCGCGAGGCCGGGCACGAATTTGGCGACCAGCAGCGCGTTGCTGCCCCAGCGCTCGAAGCGCAGCTGCGTCTCGCTGACGCAGGAGTCCGGCGACAGCGACAGGGTGCAGAGGAGGCGCATGACCCGGTTGCCGTAATGGCGACCGGCGGCGAACCAGACCGAGTCGGCGACGACGCAGGCCATCGTCGACAGCAAGAAGAGCGCAACACCCCACGTCAGGTGGCGCGAGGCGATGGCACCGGCCAGCACGAGCGTCGGAATGGCCGGAATCGGCAGGCCGAGCTGCTCGAGGAACACGTTGCCGGTGACGAGGAGCAGGCCACCGGGGCCACTCAGCGGCGAAACTGCCGGGTGCATGCTTATCCTGCCGGCCGGGTGGTGGCGGGGACGGGGGCCGTCACGTCAGTGAACCGGCAGCAGCTGCTGGACCGCCTCGAGCAGCCGGTGCAGGCCGCCACTCGTATCGCACAGGCGACCGTTGACGAAGAAAGCCGGTGAACTGCGCACGTGGCTCTGGCGGGCGCCAAGCTGGTGCTCGCGCACCCGCTGGAGGTAAAGCTCGTCCGTGAGGTCCGCGCTGAAGCGCGCCGTGTCGAGCCCGATCCGTTCGGCATAGGCCTCGAGATGCGGCCGGTCGAGGTGGCGCTGGTTGGCAAAGAGCATCGCGTGCATCGGCCAGAACCGTCCCTGCGCGCCGGCGGCCTCCGCCGCCTCTGCTGCGAGGCGTGCGTGCGGATGCACGTCCTCGAGCGGAAAGTGGCGGTACACGAGACGCACGGTCTGCGGGTGGTTCTCGCGCAGCTGCCTGAGCCCCGGTTCCGCACCGGCGCAGATGGGACACTGGAAGTCACCGTACTCCACGACGGTCACCGGTGCGTGGTCCGGTCCCCGCGCGTGGTCGGTCGCGGTGACCGGGATCACGAGCCGGCTGAAGTCCTCGGCGGGCATGGCTGCATCTCCTGTGGCAAGGATCGTGACGTGTCAGTCGCTGGTGAAGCCGATTCGGGCGTGCGTGCCGTCACAGAACGGCTTGTTCTGGCTGCCGCCGCAGCGGCACAGCCGCGCGGCCGTGAGGCGGGACACGACCCGGCCGGTGCCGCTCGTGATCTCGAGATTGCCCTCGACACTGAGCGGGCCGTTGTGCAGCGGGTTGATCGACAGCCGCCCGTTCCTTGTCGCGAGCATGTCGGTCGTGCCGCTCGGTGGCTCGCCGGTGGCGCTGAACTCGACCGCGTGGTGCGAGCCGTCGCAGTACGGTTTGTTCTTGGACGCGCCGCAGCGGCACAGCGTGGCGCGGTAGCCGGCGGGCTTGCCGTCGAGATAGATCTCGGCGCGCACCGCGTAGGGCCCCGCCTCCCGCGTGGCCAGGAGGTTCACCGGCGGCGCCGTTTCGTCGGCGTGGCCGTCGAGCCGGCGGTAACGAATGGCGCCCGACGGACAGGCATGCGCGACTTCCACCAGCCGCTCGACCGGCATCGTGTCCGGGTGGATCCACGGGCCCTGCACGTTGGCAAGAAAGACGCTCGGTGCGCCGGTGACACAGAACCGCGCGTGAATGCAGCGCTTGGTCTCGAACTGAATTTCGATGGCGGCTCCGGCGACCACTTCGACCGGCGGTGCGACGGCCGCGGCCGGCGCGGCGGCCGGCGCGGCGGGCGG
>CAITAM010000324.1 GCA_903890265.1 uncultured Pseudomonadota bacterium
ACCGGCACCGGAGGCGGCCTGGTAGGTCATCGCCGTCACCCACTCGATGAGGTCGGCCTCGACGAGACCGGCGAGGCCGAGGAGCATCAGCGAGACGGTGCAGTTGCCACCGACGAAATCGCGCTGGCCGGCGGCGATGGCGCGGTCGATGACGGCACGGTTCAGCGGATCGAGCACGATGACCGCGGAAGGCGCCATGCGCAGCGTCGAGGCGGCATCGATCCAGTAGCCCCGGAAGCCGTGCGCGCGCAGCGCCGCGTGCGTCGCCGTGGTGTAGTCGCCACCCTGCGCGCTGATGATGACGTCCTCGCGCGCGAGCTCATCGAGGTTCGCGGCATCGAGCACCGGCGGCACCGGCCGGCCGACGTCAGGACCCGGGGCACCGGCGGCCGAGCCCGAGTAGAAGCGCGGCTCGATGTGGGCGAAGTTGCCTTCCGCCCGCATCCGCTCGAGCAGCACCGAGCCCACCATGCCACGCCAGCCGACGATTCCTACCCGCATCACGGACTCCTTACAGCAAGCGCTCGGCCGCCGGCGGTCGCCGGTTGTAGTGCGATCCCATCACGTGCCCGTAGGCGCCGGCCGTCGCGATCAGCAGCACGTCGCCCTCGACCGTCGGCGGCAGCAGCCGGCCCCGGCCGATGACGTCACCGCTCTCGCAGATGGGGCCCACCACGTCGAAGGGCTCGGTGGCCGGCTCGCCGAGCCGCGTCAGGTTGTAGATCTCGTGGTGCGCGTCGTAGAGCGCCGGCCGGATGAGCGAGTTCATGCCGGTCGCGACGCCGACGTAGCGGTGCTCGCGCTTGCCCTTGAGCTGGGTCACGCGGGCGAGCAGCACGCCCGCCTCCGCCACGAGGTAGCGGCCGGGCTCGATCCAGAGCGCGAACTCCGGCCGCTCGGCGCGCACGGCCTCGAGCGCGGCGCCAAGCTGCGCGAAGTCAGGACCCGGCGCGCGCGCCTCGGCCGCGACCGCGAGCCCGCCGCCGAGATTGAGGGTCCTGACCTCGGGCAGCACCGCGTGCAGGTCGGCCGCGAGGCGGCCGAGCGTGCGGGCATTGGCGGGCCAGGTGTCGAGACCGAGGATGCCGCTGCCGACGTGGGCGTGCAGGCCGATGATCGTCGCACCGGCACGCGCCGCGAGCGTCGCGCACTCGGCCATGTCGCTTAACGGCACGCCGAACTTCGACTGCGCCCCGCCGGTACGCACGTGCGCGTGGTGACCGCGCCCGACCCCCGTGTCAACGCGCACGAACAGCCGCGCGCCCCGGAAGAGCGCCGGCCACTCGCGCAGCGGATGCAGGTTGTCGAGCGTGAGCTGCACGCCGGCGGCCAGCGCCCAGGCGTACTCGCTTCGCGGCGCGAAATTCGGCGTAAAGAGGATGCGGCCCGGATCGAGGCCGGGCACCGCCTCCTGCACGTGGCGCACCTCGGCCGGCGACACGCACTCGAAGTCGAGTCCTTCGGCGGCGATCAGCGCGAGCAGCGGCGCGTAGTCGTTGGCCTTGAGCGCGTAATGCACCCGTCCGATCGGCGCCAGCGCCTTCAGCGCCCGCGCCCGGGCGCGAATCGTGTCGCCGTCGTAGACGTAGAGGGCGTCGAGGTCGCCGAACGCCGCGAGGAGCGGCTCGCGCTTCGTCACCCACCAGGGCTGGGTGCCGGCGCGTGCCGGCAGGCGCGCGGCGTAGAGCTCCGTCCAGGCGGGACCGAGCACCGGGTCGGCGGCGCGCGGCCGGATCAGGATGTCGTGCAGCTCGGTGACGAGCCGATCGCCCTCGGCCTCGTCAATGACGAAGGTAAAATTGAGGTCGTTGGCGGCCTGGCTCACGAGGTGGATTTTCTGCTGCGCAAAGAGACTCAGTGCGGCGCCCAGCTCGTGCAGGATGCCGCGGATGTTGCGGCCGACCAGCGACAGCGCGGCACAGGGACCGATGAACTCGACGCGGCAGAGCGCGCCGAGTGCGGCGCCCAGTCGCTCGAGCGTGGCCGCATCGAGCGGGTTGGCGGCCGGGTCCAGCGACACCGTGACGTTGGTCTCCGAGGTCGAGACGAGGTCGACCGACAGGCCCTGGTCGCGGAACACCGCGAACACGTCGGCCAGGAAGCCCACCTGGTGCCACATGCCGGGGCTGTCCAGCGAGACCAGCGTGATGCCCTTCTTGATGGCGATGGCCTTGACCTGCGCGACCGCATCGCCGGCGGGCTTGCCCGAGATCTGCGTGCCGCTCTGCGCGGGGTCCTGCGTGGCGTGCACCGACAGCGGGATGGCGTACTGCTTGACCGGCAGGATGCAGCGCGGATGGAGCACCTTGGCACCGGCCGAGGCAATTTCCTGCGCCTCGTCGTAATGCAGCTGCTTCAGGAGCCGTGCGGCCGGCACGCCGCGGGGATTGGCGCTGAACATGCCGGGCACGTCGGTCCAGATCTCCAGCCGCGTGGCGGAAAGCTTGGCGGCGAAGTACGCGCCCGAGGTGTCCGAGCCGCCGCGACCGAGCAGCACCGTGTGCCCGTGCGCATCGCCGGCAATGAAGCCCTGCGTCAGGTAGACGACACCCGGCACCGCGACCCGGGCCTTGAGCGCCTCGTCCGGTGCGTAGTCACAGGTTGCCGACAGGAGCTGGCTGCGCTCGCTCGCGCCCGGCACCGTCTCCGCGCGCAGGATCTGCCGCGCGTCCAGCCAGTCGACCGGGAAGCCCTGGGCCCGGAGGTAGGCGGCGCCGATGTGCGTCGCCATCAGCTCGCCGTTGGCCAGCACGCGGGCGCGTACCCGGTCGCTGACCTCGTCGACGAGCGCGATACCCCCGGCCAGCTGGGTCAGCTCGTCGAGGCCGGCGTGCACGCCTACCGGCAGCGGCAGCGACAGTTCGTCGCACAGCGCCTGGTGGCGGCGCGTGATCTCGGCCAGCACCGTGACGTGTCGGCCCGCCAGCGCCGCGAGCAGCAGCGCCTCGAGCTGGTCGGTGATGCCGGAGACGGCCGAGTGCACGACGAACGGCGTCAGGCCCTCGTGCAGGCGGTCCTTGAGGACGCCGGCGATGTTCGCCCAGTTGCGGGCGGACGACACGCTCGTGCCGCCGAACTTGAGGACGAGGACTGGAGCGCGGGGCGTCGTCATGATCGTGCCGTCTCAACCAGCGTGG
>CAITAM010000325.1 GCA_903890265.1 uncultured Pseudomonadota bacterium
AGCCTGCTGGCGGATCTCGGCCCGGCGGCGCGCCATGAAGGCCTTAATGGATTCGTCGACCGCGGCATCGATCCCGGGGTCCTCGTACTCGGCGAGGAGCCGCTGCACGACGCTGCCGGCGCGGTCGGCGGCGGTCCGCCCGCCCTCCTCCAGCCACTGCTCGAACGACGAGTAGTCGGCGCAGGTCGACTGGTAGAAGGCTTCCTCGTAGTGGTCCTGCGTGTGCTGGCAGCCGAGAAAATGCCCGCCTGGACCGACCTCGCGGATCGCGGAAAGCGCCTGCGAACTGTCGGAGGCGTCCATGCCGCGCATCATGTGCATCATGATCGCGAGCTGGTCGGTGTCGAGCACGAACTTCTCGTAGGAGGCGACGAGGCCGCCCTCGAGCCAGCCCGCCGAGTGGGTGGCGAGGTTGACGCCGGCCATGACGGTCGCGAAGAGCGTCTGCATGCTCTCGTAGGCGGCCTGCGCGTCGGGTACCTTCGAGGCGCACAGCGACCCGCCGCTGCGGCAGGGCACCCCTAAGCGGCGCGCGAGCTGGGCGGTGGCGAAGATCATGTGCGTCGACTCCGCGGTGCCGAAGGTCGGCGCGCCGGTGCGCATCGAGATGGCGCCAACGAAACTGCCCATGATCACGGGCGTACCCGGCCGCACGATCTGCGCCAGCGCCATGCCGGCCAGCGTCTCGGCCAGCACCTCGGTCATGCAGCCGACCGCGGTCACCGGGCCCATGGCGCCCGCGAGCACCGCCGGCACGACGAGCACGCCCTGGCCGCGGGCGGCGAAGGCCCTCAGGCTCCCGGACATGTTGGAGTCGAACGTCAGCGGCGAGTTCGAGTTGACGTTGCCGATGAGCACCGTGTGCGAATCGAGGTACCCCTCGCCGAAGAGGAGGTCGGCCATGGCGCAGGCATCGGTCGCGTTGACCGAGTTTTCCGGCGTGCCCTCGCAGGGCATGTCGCAGTAACGGAAATGCGTGTACTGCATGTCGAGATGGCGGACGTTGGCCGGGATGTCGACCGGCTCGCACATCGTGCCGCCGGCGAACTGCAGCGCCGGGGCCATCTGCGTCAGGCAGACGAAGTTCTTGAGGTCGGCGAGCGACGCGTAGCGGCGACCGCCCGCCTCGTCACGGACGAACGGCGGCCCGCCGACGGGGCTGAACAGCGTGTGGTTACCGCCGACGATGACCGAGCGGGCGGGATTGCGCGCGTGCACGGTGAACTCGCGCGGGGCGGTCTTGAGGAGCTTGCGCGCGAGGCCGCGCGGAATGTGCACGCGGCTGCCGCGCACGTCCGCCCCGGCCCCCTGCCAGAGCGCGAGCGCCTCCGGGTCGTCACGGAACAGGATGCCGATTTCCTCGAGCACGGTCTCGGCGTTGTGCTCGATGATCTCGAGCACTTCGGCGCTGTGCATCTCGGTGACCGGGATGCCGCGCGGGCCGAACGGGAACTTCGCCTGGGTCCGCGTGCGGCGTGCCGCGCGCCGGTCGTCGCGCCCGCGCCGTGGAATTCGCTCGGTCATGGTCAGGGTCCCCTGCAAGGCCCCGGGTCGCGGTCGTGTCACGACGGCGTCCGGGTATTAATGAACGTGTGTTCAACATACCCGGCCGCGTCGTTCGCGGCTAGGGGTCGCCGGGCTCGACCGGCCGGCCGGGCGTGTGTGCAACCGCAGCACGGGCGCGCGACCAGTGGGCGTAGAACGGCAGGCCGAGCACGAGCAGCGCCACGCTCTCGAGCGCCTGCACCGGGGTCGCGACGAAGGTGTTGACGAGGATGGCGATGGTCACCAGCACGAACACCGCCGGCACCCACGGGTAGCCCGGCACGCGGTACGGG
>CAITAM010000326.1 GCA_903890265.1 uncultured Pseudomonadota bacterium
ACCCGATGCAGACGGTGCCTGCCGACTGGTGGACCCTGTTCCACTCGCCGGCGCTCGACGGCCTGATCCGCGAGGGGCTGCAGCACAGCCCGACGGTGCTGGCGGCCAAGGACACGTTGTCCGCGGCCCAGGCGAACCTTGACGCGCAGAGTTCGGCGCTCTTTTTCCCGGCGGTCGACGGCAAACTGGGCGCGAGCCGGCAGCGGGTGTCCGGCGCCGAAATCGGCGTGCCGAGCGCGCCGCCGTTTACCTACAACCTCTACAACGCCTCGGTCGGCGTGAGCTACCGCCCGGACGTTTTCGGTGGCAGCCGGCGCTCGGTCGAGGGCTTCCGCGCGGCGGTCGATGCGCAGCGCTACGAAGTGGAGGCGGCCTATCTCGCCCTGTCGTCGAACATCGTGACCACGGCCTTTGCCGAGGCGTCCTACCGGGGCCAGCTCGCCGCGGTCCGTGACGTCGTCAAGAGCCAGCGCGATTCGCTCGCCGTCGTCGAGCGGCAGTTCAATGCCGGTGCGGCGTCCAAGGCCGAGGTGCTGGCACAGCGGACCCAGGTCGCGAGCTCCGAGGCCCTGCTGCCACCGCTGGAAAAGGCACTGGCCCAGACCCGGCACCGCCTCGCGGTCCTCACCGGTTCCGCGCCGAACCGCGCCGACCTGCCACAGTTCACCCTCGCCGATTTCAAGCTGCCGGTGCAGGTGCCGGTCAGCCTGCCCTCCGAACTGGTGCACAACCGGCCGGACATCGCGGCGACGGAAGCGAGCGTGCACCAGGCGAGCGCGCAGGTCGGTGTCGCGGTGGCCAACCTCTATCCGCAGATCGCGCTGACCGCGAGCGTCGGCTACGAGAGTGCGACGGTCTCGGACCTCTTCAAGTCGCCCAATGGCATCTGGTCACTGGGCGCGGGCCTCACGCAACCGATCTTTCACGGCGGCGAACTCCGTGCCAGGCGGCGGGCCGCGGAAGCCGAATACCGGGTGGCGCTCGACACCTACCAGGCCACCGTGCTGGACGCGTTCCGCCAGGTTGCGGACGCCCTGCGCGCGATCGAATGGGACGCACAGGCACTCGCGGCAGCGACCGATGCCGATGATCTCGCGCGGCAGAGTCTCGACCTCACCCGCCGCCAGTACGACATCGGCTCGGTCAGCTACCTCGTGCTGTTGAATGCCGAGCGGCAGTACTCGGATGCGCTGCGCAACCGGGTGCAGGCGGAAGCGCTGCGCTACTCCGACACGGCCGCGCTCTACGTCGCCCTGGGTGGCGGCTGGTGGAACCGAACGGCCTCGGCCGTTGCGGCGAACTAGAACCAAACGGATATCAAACACTGCCATGAGTGACCGAAACGTGAACAGCCTGCTGGCCCGCCGAATCGTGATCGTGCTCGTCTGCGTCGCCGTCGGCGGCGGACTCTACTACGTGGCAACGGAGCGGATCCACGCGTTCTTCGCCAAGAAGTTCTCGCCCGGTGCACCGCCGCCCGCGACCGTCACCGCGACCCAGGCGGAGCTCATCGCCTGGCAGCCGCAGATCTCCGCGGTCGGTACGCTGAGGGCGGTGCGGGGCGTGGACATCGCCCCCGAGCTCGCCGGTGCCGTGCGCACCGTCGCGTTTACGTCCGGCCAGGAGGTCAAGGCCGGTGCGGTCCTCGTCGAGCTCAACACCGACACGGACACGGCGCAGCTGGCGGCCCTCGAGGCCTCCGCGGAGCTCGCGGCACTGAACCTGAAGCGCGACGCCGAGCAGCTCAAAGCGCAGGCGATCAGTCAGGCCCAGTACGACGCCACCGCGGCCGACGCCAAGAACCGCAGGGCCCTCGCCCAGGCCCAGCGTGCGCTCGTTGCGAAGAAGATCCTGCGTGCGCCGTTTGCGGGACGCGTCGGCATCCGGACCGTGAATCCCGGCCAGTACCTCAACGCCGGCGACAAGGTCGTCACGCTGCAGGCGATCGACCCGATCCTGGTGGACTTCTCGGTGCCGCAGCAGATCCTCACGCAGATCTCGGTTGGCCAGGCGCTGACGCTCACGACCGACGCGTTCCCGGGCAAGAGCTACGCCGGCAAGGTGACCGCGCTCAACCCGAAGGTCGATCCGAGCACCCGCAACGTGCAGGTTGAGGCGAGCGTCGCCAACGGCACCCGCCAGCTGCTGCCCGGCATGTTCGCCCGCGTACAGCTCGGCTCGGGCGCCGCCACCGAGCAGGTCACGGTGCCGCAGACGGCCGTGACCTACAGCCCGTACGGCACGACCGTGTTCGCGCTCGACACCGCGGCCGGCGGCGGCCCGCCCGTCGCCCGCCAGGTGTTCGTGACCGTTGGCGCCACGCGTGGCGACCAGGTCGCCATCGTCAGCGGCCTGAAGTCGGGCGAGACGGTGGTCACGAGCGGACAGCTCAAGATCAAGAACGGCAGTCCGGTCAAGGTCGACAATTCGGTGGTGCCGAAGAACGACCCGAACCCGACGCCGCAGGAACACTGAGTAAGCGCGCATGAAGTTCACCGACATCTTCATCGAGCGGCCGGTCCTCGCGACGGTCGTCAGCCTTCTGCTCCTGGTGCTCGGTCTGCGGGCGGTCTTCGACCTGCCCGTCAGCCAGTATCCCGAGACGGAAAACGCCGTGGTCACGGTCACGACGTTCTACTACGGCGCCGACGCCAATACCGTGGCGGGATTCATTACCCAGCCCCTGGAAGGCGCGATCGCCCAGGCGCAGGGCATTGACTACCTGTCGAGTTCGAGCAGCGCCGGCGTGTCGACGATCACGGCGACGCTCCGGCTGAACTACGACTCGAACCGGGCGCTGACCGAGATCAATACCAAGGTCGCCTCGGTCCGCAACCAGCTGCCGCCGCAGGCGCAGCAACCGGTGCTGACGGTCCAGGTGGGACAGACCACGGACGCCATGTACCTGGGCTTTGTCAGCGACACGCTGCCGAACAACGCGCTGACCGACTACCTTGAGCGCGAGGTCAAGCCGAAGCTCGACGCACTGCCCGGCGTACAGACCGCGGAGCTCATCGGCGGGCGGAAATTCGCGCTCCGCGCCTGGCTCGATCCCGAGCGCATGGCCGCGCAGGGGGTCGCCGCCGACGACGTCTACAACGCCATAGCGGCGAACAACTACATTGCGGCGGTCGGCACGACCAAGGGCCAGATGGTCAGCGTCAACCTGACGGCTGCCACGGACCTCCATTCCGTCGAGGATTTCCGCAAGCTCATCATCCGCCAGCAGGGTGGCGCGATCGTCCGCCTCGAAGACGTCGCCAACGTCGTGCTGGGATCGGAGGACTACGACTTCTCGGTGGCCTTTGACGGCAAGCGTTCGGTCTTCATCGGCATCAAGGTGGCGCCGCGGGCCAACCTGCTGAACGTCGTGAAATCCGTCCGCGACGCCTTCCCGGAGCTGCA
>CAITAM010000327.1 GCA_903890265.1 uncultured Pseudomonadota bacterium
CAGCGAAGTGCTGCTCGCTGACGACGATACCGTCACGACCCTGGTCATCCGCCGGCTGCTGCAGAAGGCAGGGTACCGGGTTACGTCGGTGGTCAACGGGCAGCAGGCGCTTGAGATCCTGAGCGCTCGCCACGTGCCGTTCGTCCTGACCGACTGGGAGATGCCGGAAATCGACGGCCCCGCGCTGTGCCGGCACATCCGCGGCCTGAGCCACGGCGGCTACGTGTACACGGTGCTGCTCACCGCGCGCACCAGCCGGGACCACATCCTCGCCGGCCTCGAATCGGGTGCCGACGACTACCTCACGAAGCCCGTCGACGAAGCGGAGCTTCTCGCCCGCCTGAAGACCGGCCAGCGGATACTCGATCTCGAACGGCGCCTGCGGGCGGCTAACGAGCAGGCCCTGCTGATCTCGGTGACCGACGCCCTGACCGAGGTCTACAACCGGCGCCATTTCATGGCCGAGATGCCCAAGGAACTGGAACGCGCGCACCGCTTCGATACGGCGACGTCCCTGGTGCTCCTCGACGTCGATCACTTCAAGCGCATCAACGACGAGCTCGGCCACCAGATGGGTGACGACGTGCTCAAGGTCGTGGCATCGACACTGAAGGCGGCCGTGCGGCCGAATATTGACTGGATTGCGCGGGTGGGAGGCGAGGAGTTCGTGGTCGTCCTGCCCGGTACCGACCACAACGGCGCCCTGATCGTCGCCGAGCGGCTGCGTCAGTCGCTTGCGGCTCAGGCGATCAGCACGCCGAAGGGCCCGCTGCATGCCACGGCGAGCTTTGGCGTCGCGACCGCCCACAGCACGTGGCCGGCCGAGATGACGACCACCGAACAGCTGCTCGCCCAGTCCGACATGCGCATGTACGCCAGCAAGCGCTCGGGCCGCAACCGCGTGACCGGCCAGGAAGACCCCGCCGTCAGCTGAGCGGGGGCGGCTCAGTCGAGCGGCAGCTCGGTCGTGTGCTTGGTCTCCTCAAGCACGATCCGCGAGTTGATCGACTCCACACCCGGAATCTGCGAGAGGCGGTTCTGCACGAACTCGTTGTAGTCGTTGATCGTGCGCGTCGCCACCAGCAGCATGAAATCGACGTCGCCCATCATCAGGAAGCACTGCATGACTTCGGGGAAGCTGACGATTTCCTGCTTGAACTTGGGCAGCGACTGCCAGCCGTGGCTGGCGAGCTTGACCTGCACCAGCACGAGCACGTCAAGGCCGAGGCGCTCCCTGGACAGCAGCGCCACGCGACGACTGATCACGCCATCGCTCTCCAGCTGGTTGATCCGCCGCCAGCAGGGCGATTGCGACAGGCCAACCCGCTGGGCGATGTCCGCTGTCGACAGCGAGCCGTCTTTTTGCAGCGCAGCAAGAATCTGCCGGTCTACGCGATCAATCTGCATATTTTTCCCCGATTGCGGGATTATTTAGATATATCTAACCAATTTAGGCTCTCATAACAAATTATTTGGGTCAATTTCGCGCGCGAACTGAGCTACCCTTCCGACATTCGGCGTGACCGCTCCGGGCGGCACGACCATGACCTCACTGCGCGGAGCACCCAACGCATGCCGACGGCCCTGAAGTCATTTGCTGCTGACAGCACCGACCACGTTTCCCGCCCCGACCCCGCGCTGACCACCGGCCTTTTCCTGATCCGCGCGAGTCGCAGCGAACGACCGGAGGCGGCGATCGACGCCGCTGCCCGCCGCCTCGGTATCGCGATCGGCGCGATGGATATCGCCGAGCACTCCGACCTCAGTGTCGTGATCGCGGCCGAGGTCGCGGGCGACGGCGCCGCGCTCGACGCCTTGTCCGACGCGCTGAAAGCCCTGCCCGGTGTCGCGTCGGTCTCGCTCGCGGTGGTCGGTGCCGGACGCCAGTCACGACTGGCGTCCTCGCGTGAGGGAACGCCATGACCACCAAGTCGCGGCTGCACGTGCCGAAGGCGCACGCGCGCCCCGGCGAAACGCCGGACTTCAGTTACGTGCAGATTTCGCCGGCCGGTGCCGTCGCGCGCCCGGAGATCAACGCCCCGGCGGGTGACATCGCCGACCTCGCGAACTCGATGGTCCGCGTGCTGGACGAGGAGCACCGGGCGATCGGGCCCTGGCATCCGCACCTCGACCCCGGCGAACTGCAGATCGGCCTGCGCCACATGCTGCTGACGCGCCTGTACGACAACCGCATGCAGCGCATGCAGCGCCAGGGCAAGATTTCCTTCTACATGCGCGCCTACGGCGAGGAAGCGGTGTCGGTCGCGCAGTGCATGGCGCTGCGTCCGACGGACATGCTGTTCCCGGCCTACCGCAACCAGGGGCTGCAGATCACGCGCGGCCGGCCGCTGGAGGCACTGATGTGCCAGGCGCTCTCCAACACGCGCGACATGTGCAAGGGTCGCCAGCTGCCGGTGATGTATCACTGGAAGGAAGGCAACCTGTTCACCCAGTCCGGCAACCTGGCGACCCAGTTTCCGCAGGCCGTCGGCTGGGCGATGGCGGCTGCCATCAAGGGGGAGGATCGCCTTGCCGCGAGCTGGCTGGGCGAGGGCAGCACGGCCGAGGCGGACTTCCACTACGCGCTGCTGTTCGCCGCGGTCTACCAGGCCCCGGTGATCCTGAACATCACCAACAACCAGTGGGCAATTTCCACGTTCCAGGGTTTTGCGGGCGGTGAGCAGCGCTCGTTTGCGGCGCGCGGCGGTGGCTACGGACTGCCGGGCATCCGGGTCGACGGCAACGACTTCCTCGCGACCTACGCCGTCACCACCTGGGCGGCCGAGCGGGCACGCAACGGTCACGGTCCGACACTGGTTGAGCTGGTGACCTACCGCGGGGGGGCCCATTCGACCAGCGACGACCCGTCGCGGTACCGCCCGAAAGACGATTACGAGCTCTGGCCGCTCGGTGACCCCATCGAACGCCTGAAACAGCACCTCATCCGCCTCGGCGAGTGGTCCGATGAGCGGCACGCGACGCTCGAAGCGGAGCTTGAGCAGCACGTGACCGACTCCTGGAAGCGGGCCACCTCCTACGGCACGCTGACCGAAGGTCCGCGCCTCGACCCTGATCTGCTCTTCGAGGACGTGTTCAAGGAAATGCCCGAGCACCTCAAGCGGCAGCAGGCGCAACTGCGCGCGCTGCGGGGCTGAACCATGGCCATCATGAACATGCTCCAGGCACTGAACTCCGCGCTCGACACCATGATGGCGCGCGATTCGTCCGTGGTCCTGATGGGCGAGGACGTAGGCTACTTCGGCGGGGTCTTTCGCGTCACGGAGGGACTGCAGCGCAAATACGGCGAGCACCGGGTTCTCGATTCGCCGATTGCCGAAGGCGGCATCGTCGCGACCGCGATCGGCATGGCCGTGCACGGGCTGCGGCCGGTGGCCGAGATCCAGTTCGCCGACTACATCTACCCGGCGTACGACCAGATCGTCAGCGAACTGGCGAGGCTGCGCTACCGCAGCGGCGGCGACTTCTTCGCGCCGGTCACGATCCGCACCCCGTGCGGTGGCGGTATCCGCGGTGGCCAGACGCATTCGCAGAGCCCGGAAGCCGTGTTCGCCCACGTCTGCGGCCTGAAAGTCGTGATGCCGTCGAATCCCTACGACGCCAAGGGCCTGCTGATCACGGCGATCGAGGACGAGGATCCGGTGATTTTTCTTGAGCCGAAACGGCTGTACAACGGCCCTTTCTACGGGGATCCCGAGAAACCGGCCCAGCCCTGGAACGACCACCCGAAGGGCGAGGTCCCGGAGGGCTATTACACGGTGCCGATCGGCCAGGCCGAGATCGCCCGCGAGGGCCGCGCCGTCACGATCGTGACCTACGGCACCATGGTGCACGTCGCCCAGGCGGCGGCGCACACCGCGGGTATCGATGCCGAGATCATCGACGTCCGGTCGATCGTGCCGCTCGATCTCGCCACGCTCACCGAGTCCGTGAAGAAGACGGGGCGCTGCATCGTCGTGCACGAAGCGACGGGCTTCGGTGGCTTTGGCGGCGAGCTCGTGGCATCGATCCAGGAGGCGTGTTTCTGGCACCTCGAGGCGCCGATCCTCCGGGTCGCGGGCTGGGATACGCCGTACCCGCATGCCTTCGAGTGGGAGTATTTTCCAGGACCGGCCCGCATCATTGCGGCGCTCAAATCCGTGATGGAGGCGTCGTGACGCGCTACGTCTTTAAGGTGCCGGACCTTGGCGAAGGCACCGTATCCTCCGAAGTGATTGCGTGGCACGTGAAGGCCGGCGACTTCGTCAAGGAAGACGCGCCGTTCGTCGAGCTCGCCACCGACAAGGCCGTGGTCGAGGTGCCCTCGCCCGTCACCGGGCGACTGGTGTCGCTGGTCGGTGCGCCCGGCGACTCGGTCGCGGTCGGATCCGAACTGGCCGTCTTCGAGCTCGACCAGGACGTACCGGTGCCCGCGCCGGCCGTGGTCGGCGATTCCGCCGCCACGCCGACGGCCGCCACCGCGCCGGCGGTGATGCCGGCAGCAGC
>CAITAM010000328.1 GCA_903890265.1 uncultured Pseudomonadota bacterium
CCCCGCAGCTCATCGACCACTTCCTTCGCCCAGTCGAAATAGAGCTGCCGCCGTTCGAGCGTCCAGCTGGGCGGTGGGCTCTTCGCGAGATCGCGGAGGTTAGCAATCTTGTCGGCGAGCTTTACGAGGCGCGCGCCCAAAGACAGCTGGCTGGCGTGCTCCACCTGAAGACGCTTGCGCACCGGCGCTGGCAGCGCCTTGTCGTCCGTGACTTCGGCCACCATCGACGCCACGCGCGGTCCGAACCGTCGCTTCAACTCTTCTATCGTCGTCTCGGTATCCTCGACCGTGTCGTGCAAAAGCGCTGCCGCGAGCACGTGCGGCTCGTCGATACCGCCTTCGTGCGCCAGAATGTGCGCGAGTGCAATAGGATGGTTGACGTAGGGTGAGGCCTCGGGATCCTTGCGCCGCTGATCACGGTGCTTTTCGGCAGCGAAGGCAAGCGCATCAAGGATGAGTTCCAGGGGCGTCATGAGTGTCCCGCAATCAACTGGTTCGGCATCATTACGGCTCCCGCGATTCCACCGCGCCGTGGGCCGGCGACGTAGGTCTAAGTCTGCGCGCCGGGGCCGGGCCGCGCAACGTGCTGCGGTGCACCGAGCGGAGGCGCTGGCGGGCGGCGCCGGGCGCCGGGCAACCGCCGCGACGGCGGCATCCGCTGGGGACTTTTGAGGCATGATTCGGTCTGGACGACCGCCAGCCCGCCGGCCGGCGACGCCGGGCACGGAGGAACCGCGCATGACGCACGCTGCAATCACTGGCTGGGGCAAATGCCTGCCGCCCGCCGTTCTTTCAAACGCGGACCTCGCGACGTTTCTGCCGACCGACGACGAGTGGATAACGACCCGCACCGGCATGAAGGAGCGGCGGATCTCGCACGTGCCCGGGATTGAACTCGCGGTCGTGGCGGCCGAGCGCGCGCTAGCCTGCGCCGGTGTCAACGGCGAGGCGGTCGATCTCGTGATCTACGGCAGCTGCAGCAATGACGAACTGGTCCCTAACAGCGCGTCAGGCGTTCAGGCCCGGATCGGCGCAACGCGTGCCGCCGCCTTCGATGTCAACACGGCGTGCACCAGCTTCATGTACGGCCTGTCGATCGGCAACTCGATGATCCGCTCCGGCGTCGTCCGGAATGCACTCGTGATCGGCGTCGAACTCATTTCCCAGTACATGGACTGGAACAACCGCAACGTCGCCGTACTGTTTGGTGATGGCGCGGCGGCCGTCTATCTCTCCGCGACCGACCGCGAGGAAGGCGTGCTCGCCGAGAAGCTGCAGTGCTACGCGGATTCGCGGCAGATCCTGCGCGTCCGGGGCATGGGCACGATGTATGCCAACCTCGGCGTTCCCTACGGGCAGACGCACTGGGATTTCGACGGTCAGGAAATCTTCCGCCGGGCGGTCCAGGGCATGAGTGACGCCAGCCTGGACGTGCTCTCGCGTACGTCGGTATCGATCGAGGATGTCGCACTCGTTGTGCCGCACCAGGCCAACCTGCGCATCATCGAGGCCGTTGCCAAGCGCACCGGTGCGCCGATGGAGCGCGTGTTCCTCACCGTGCAGAAGTACGGCAACATGAGTTCGGCGACGGCGCCGGTAGCCCTCGTCGAGGCCGTCGAGACCGGCCGGGTCGCGGCAGGTTCGCTGATCCTGATGCCGGCCTTCGGCGGAGGTCTCACACTGTCCTCCCACCTGATCCGCTGGGGCGAGCGAACCACCCCACTCGCCGTGTCCGACGCGGAGCTGCCGCCGTGCTCCCGCACTGCGCTCGAGATCGTCAATGGCATCCGGGCGCAGAAGACCGTCGGCGAGACCGAGGCGGAACGGTTCCTGACCCTCGAGTTCGCTGAACAAGGCGGCCGGTCCGGCTGAGCGGCAATCGTGCGCCGGTTCGCCGATTCGCACCCGCGAACCGAGATCTGCGTCACGCAGCGCGGCAAGTCGCCCGAATTAGACTTAACGCGCTGAGTTGAACGGCCACCGTCGGGTCCGGCCGCAGTGACACGGAGCACAGAGCCTTTGAGCGAGCTTCTTGCTGATACCGGTATGGCGACCGAGCTCGTCAATGGCCATTCCCGCGTGCTCCGGCCGATCGCCGGGGTCAGCGCCGGCTTTGCCCTCGTCGCAACTGCGCTGCTCGGGTCCCTGGCGCTGTTCCTGTACTGGCATCCGTACTACAGCGTGCTGCACGACTCAGTGTTCTATTCCCTGAATGCCATCAATTACCTGGAACCTGGCACCGTCTCCCACGATGCGTTCCTGCGGCACGGCTCCCAGGGCAATCTGACCATCTTTACCGTGCTCTATGCGCAGGTGGTGTCAGCGCTCGGATTGCAGCACGCGGCCTACCTCGTGACCCGTCTGGGGTCCTTCGCGCTCTTCGCAGCCGTCCTGCTGCTGGCGCGGCACCTGATGCCCGTGCGGCTGGCTTGGCTTGCCTTCGCCCTTTGCATGACGATCCCCGGCCGCTACGGCGCGCGACATGTATTTCGTTACGACGAGGACTTCGCCACGCCGCGTCCCTACGCCGAAGCGCTGGTGCTGCTCTCGGTCGTGCTTTCGCTCAACCGGCGACCGCGCCTCGCACTCGTTCTCATCGGACTGGCACTCGCGCTGCATCCGCTCA
>CAITAM010000329.1 GCA_903890265.1 uncultured Pseudomonadota bacterium
AAGCCGTCCACGCCGAGAAACAGCTTGTCGACCAGCAGCTCGTTCAGCGCGCTCAGGGTCTGGGCGCCGTAGAACGCGAGGTTCTTGCGCCGCAGCTCGCCGCCGATCATCACGATCTTGATCGCACTTTTCTGCATCAGCGCCGACAGCACGCCAAAGTCGTTCGTGACGACCGTGATGCCCTCGAGGTCCGGCAGGTGGCGCGCGATCTGCAGCGTCGTGGTGCCTGAATCGAGCACCACCGAATCGCCGGGCCGGACGAGGCTCGCGGCATAGCGCCCGATCCGGTCCTTGTCGGCGCTGCGCAGCGCGAGCTTCGTCGCCACCGCGGGTTCGCTGACCGGCGTCGTGGCATCCGCCGCGATCGCGCCGCCGTAGGCGCGGGACATCACGCCGAGCTCCGTCAGGTAATGCAGGTCCTTGCGGATGGTCTGCAGCGAGACCCGGAACTGGCTCGCCAGCGAGGCGACCTGGACGCTGCCGCGTTCGCGGACCATTGCGCTGATGAGCGCCCGCCGCTCGCTGGTATCCCGCTTGATTTTGAGGTCCAACGTCTCGGCCACCGGCAGGTTCACGACGGGCGACGGCGCCATTGCCGCGCACCATGTCTGTTTCCGAGTGTACCCTCTGGACACCGAAATTTTAAATCGCTATAAAACGAAAGCTAACGCAACGCAGCCGACAGGACTCCCGTTATGGTGACTTCGCGACGCCGCCCCCGACCCGGGACCTGTCAGGCGCGCCCGTGCCGGGGCACCCGGCCATGACCGCGAAACCGTGGCTCGTCTACGCCCTCGTCACGACGGTGTTCTGGGGCGTCTGGGGTGCGTTTCTCGGCCTGCCGACCGATCACGGCTTTCCCGAGACGCTGGTGTATGTCGTCTGGGCATTCACGATGATCCCGCCCGCGATCTACGCGATGCGCCGGGTGAACTGGCGGGTGCAGCGTGACGGGCGGTCCGTGCTGCTCGGCTGCATCATCGGCTTCTTCGGCGCCGGGGGTCAGGTGCTGCTGTTCCACGCGGTGCACACCGGTCCGCCGTACCTCATCTTCCCGCTGATCGCGCTCTCACCGGTCGTTACCATCACGCTGTCGCTCGTGATCCTCGGTGAGCGCGTCACGCGCACGGGCGCGATCGGGATCCTGCTCGCGCTCTGTGCCCTGCCGCTCTTTGACTACGCGCCGACGGGCAGCGCCACCGACCAGGGCTACGTGTGGTTCGCCTACGCGCTCGTCGTGCTCGCGGCCTGGGGCATCCAGGCGTTCGTGATCAAGCTCGCGAATCGCACCATGGATGCCGAGAACATCTTCCTCTACATGACGCTGACGGCGCTGCTGCTGATCCCGGTCGTCATCGCGATGACGGACTTCAGCCAGCCGATCAACTACGGGTTCTCCGGTCCCGGACTCGCGGCGATCACGCAGATCCTGAACTCCATCGGTGCCCTGACGCTCGTCTACGCCTTTCGCTACGGCAAGGCAATCGTGGTCTCCCCGCTCACCAACGCGGGTGCGCCACTCATCACGGCCGTGCTGTCCCTCGCGCTGCTGGGCGTGGTGCCCCAGCCGCTCAAGGTGGTGGGTATCGCGCTCGCGTTCCTCGCCTCGGCACTGCTTGCCATCGAACCGGAGGCTCCTGCGACATGAAAGCGATGCTCGACCTCGTGGCGCGCCACCGCGCCGGCGAGGCGGTTGGAATCTATTCGGTGTGCTCGGCGCAGCCGCTCGTGCTCGAGGCGACTCTCGCGCACGCGAAGCGCACCAGCGGGCTGGCCCTGATCGAGGCGACCTCGAACCAGGTGAACCAGGACGGCGGCTACACCGGGATGCGGCCGGCCGGCTTTCGCGACCTCGTCTACTCGCTCGCCGATGCCGTGGGCCTCGCGCGCGATCGCGTGCTGCTCGGTGGCGATCACCTGGGGCCCAATGCGTGGCAGAGCCTGCCGCCGTCCGAGGCCATGCAGAAGGCCGCCGTCATGGTCGCGGAGTACGTGACCGCGGGCTTTCGCAAAATCCACCTCGACTGCTCGATGGCCTGTGCGGGGGACCCGGCGGCCCTCGGCGACTCGCTGATTGCCGAGCGCACGGCCCTGCTCTGCGCCGCGACCGAAGCCGCCTGGCGCGACGCGGGTGGCGAGCCGCCGGTGTATATCATCGGCTCCGAAGTGCCCGTGCCGGGTGGCGCGCACGAATCGCTCACCGAACTTGCCGTGACCGAGCCCGCGGCGGCACTCGCCACCATCGAGGCGCACCGCCGCGTGTTCCTGGCGCACGGCCTCGAGGCCGCGTGGACGCGGGTCGTCGGGCTGGTCGTGCAACCGGGCGTCGAGTTCGATCACGACCGGGTAATTGACTACGTCCCGGCCAAGGCCGTGGCACTCAGCCGCTGCATCGAGGCCGTGCCGAACCTCGTCTACGAGGCGCACTCCACGGACTACCAGACCCCTTCGTGCCTCGCGGCGCTGGTGCGCGATCACTACGCCATCCTCAAGGTCGGTCCGGGCGTGACCTACGCGCTGCGCGAGGCCCTCTGGGCGCTGGATGATATCCGGCGCGAACAGCTGGGCTCATCGTCGGGGCCCGGGCTGCGCGAGGCAGTGCTCGCCGTGATGCACGCCCACCCGGGCCACTGGCGCAAATACTACGAGGCGAGCGGCCAGGCCCTCGACCTCCAGCTGCAGTACAGCCTGAGCGACCGGATCCGCTACTACTGGCCGCGGCCGGACGTCGCGGCCGCGATCGACCGGCTGTTCAGCGCGTTCGATGCCGGCCCGCCACCGCTCAGTCTCCTCAGCCAGTACCTGCCGGACGGTTACCGGGCGGTGCGCGACGGGGCGATTCCCTTCAGCGCCCGGGCCCTCGTGATGCACCACGTGGAGTCCGCCCTCGCCGGCTACTCGCGGGCCTGCGGCCTGCCCACCCTTTAACGTGATGGAACGACACGCTACCGTGAACACGACCCCACCGACTGCCACCAGCTGGACGGCACGCGAGATCGACCAGCAGCCTGCCGTCTGGCGCGAGACGCGGGCACTCCTTGACCGCTCGGCCGCGGCGACGGACGCGTTCCTGAAGCCGTTGCTGGCCCGAGCGGACCTGCGTCTCGTCCTCACCGGTGCCGGTTCCTCGGCCTACCTCGGCCGGTGCCTCGCGCCCGACCTGCTGGAAGTCCTCGGCCGTCGCGTCGAGGCGATCGCCACCACCGATCTCGTCGCGGCTCCCCGGCGTTACTTTCAGCGTGCGGTGCCAACGCTCCTGATTTCGTTTGCGCGCTCGGGCAACAGCCCGGAGAGCCTGGCCGCCGCGGAACTCGCCGACCGTCTCGTCGACGAGTGCTACCAGCTCGTCATCACCTGCAACGGCGAGGGGGCGCTGTACCGGCGGGCCGAAGGCCGCGCACGGTACCTCGCCGTGGTGCTGCCGGAGGCGACGCACGACCGGGGATTTGCGATGACCTCGAGCTTCAGCTCGATGCTGCTCGCGGCGTACCGGCTGCTCGCCCCGACGCGGGTCGATGACGCCGCGGGCGAGCGCATCAGCGCCGCCGGCGCGGCGATGCTGATCGATGCGCTGCCGCGCATCGAGTCGCTGACCGAGCGGCGCTTCACGCGCACCGTCTACCTTGGCAGCTGCGGCCTTGCCGGGCTTGCCGAGGAGTCCGCGCTGAAACTCCTCGAGCTCACGGACGGTGCGGTCGCGGC
>CAITAM010000330.1 GCA_903890265.1 uncultured Pseudomonadota bacterium
GAAATGAACACCCGCCTTCAGGTCGAGCATCCCGTCACCGAGGCGATCACGGGCCTCGATCTCGTCGAGTGGCAGCTGCGCGTCGCGGCCGGCGAGGCGCTGCCCTTCGCCCAGCACGACGTCACGGTCAGCGGCACGGCGATCGAGGCGCGGGTGTGTGCGGAAGACCCGAATCGTGACTTCGCGCCGAGCATCGGGCGTTTCACGCGCCTTGACTGGCCGCTGGCGAACGACGGGATTCGCACCGATATCGGCTTCGAGGCGGGCGACGTGGTGCCGGCCGACTACGACTCCCTGCTGGGCAAGGTGATCGCCCGGGCACCCGAGCGGTCCGCCGCGGTCAGCCACCTCGCCCGCGCGCTGGCGGGCCTGCGCTGCGCGGGCGTCACGACGAACGCGTCCTGGCTCGCGACGGCGCTGCAGACCGAGACGTTCCTGCGCGGCGAGGTCAGCACGCGCTTTCTGGACGACGAGGCCGAGGCGCTCTCGCCACCGGCGCTGGACCCGGAGCGCTTTGGCGAGGCGGTGGCGATCCTGTGTGCGGCGCTGACCCGACCCGTGAGCGCGCCGCTGACGCCGTGGTCGGATGCCGATGCCTTTCGTGTCGGCGGCGTTCGCCGGCAGGTCGTCCGCGGCCGGCTTGAGCGCGTCGCCTTCGAGGCATCGCTCGAGCGCCCGGCGCGGGGCCCGGTCCGGGTCACGGTCACGGACCGGATCCACGAACTCGAGTGGCACGACCTGGCCGCCGGGCAGGCCCTGGTCGAGCTCGGCGGCCAGCGCCGGACGGTCGAATTCATGCCGGCGTCGTCGCCGGCGGGTCACGCGCTGCTCTGGATCGACGACGTGCCGTGGGCGTTCGAGCCCGAGGCGGACGCGGCGGGCGAGGGCGCGACCACGGCGGCGGACGATCTGACGGCGCGGCTGCCCGGCACCGTGACGCGGGTCCTCGTCAGCGAGGGCGACGCCGTTGCGGCGGGCGAGACCCTGCTCGTGGTCGAGGCGATGAAGATGGAACATGCCGTGCGCGCGCCGCACGCCGGGTGGGTTGCGCGCCTGCATGTCAGGCTCGGTCAGCGAGTCACCGAAGGCCTGCGACTGGTGGACGTCACCGCGGACGCCGCGCCGGTCGCCTGACGACGCGCCGCGTTTTGACTTCACGAGGCTCGCTCGCCATGCTCGTGGGCGCCCGGCGAACCTGACAGCGGAGTGCCCCCGATGAGCGAAGAGTCCAGCACCGTGAGCCTCACGGTCGAGAACCACGTCGCGACGGTCACGCTGGACCGGCCCGCGGCGGGCAACGCCATGAACCTGCGTTTCGGCGCGGACTTCCTCGACGTGGCGCAGCGGCTTCAGCGCGACACCGCGGTGCGTGCCGTGCTGCTCACGGGGGCGGGCCGCCACTTCTGCTTCGGTGGCGACCTCAAGGCCATGGTCGATTCGGGGGCGGGCATCCGCGAGTACCTCGCGGAGCTCACGACCAACCTGCATGCGGCGATTGCCGTGTTCATGCGCATGGACGCGCCCGTGGTCGCCGCGGTCAACGGCACGGCCGCCGGCGCGGGGCTCGGCCTCGTGCTCATGGCGGATCTTGCGGTGGCCGGCAGCGGCTCGAAGTTCACCGCCGCCTACACGGGGGTCGCCCTGACCCCGGATGGCGCCAATACGTTTCTCCTGCCGCGCGCCATCGGCCACAAACGGGCGATGGAACTCTTTCTGACCAACCGCGTGCTGTCGGCGACCGAGGCCCTGCAGTGGGGCCTCGTCAACGAGGTGGTGGACGATGCCGCGGTCGTCGAGCGGGCCCGGGCGCTCGCCGAGCGCCTCGCCCACGGCCCGCGCGGCGCCTACGGCGCCGTGAAGCGGCTGCTGGACAGCGCCGCGCCCGGACTCGAGGCACAGCTCGCGCTCGAATCGGCCACGATCGCCGCGCGGGGCGTGAGCGACGAGGCGCGTGAGGGGATCGCGGCGTTTCTCGCCAAGCGCAGGCCCGACTTCCGCTAGGGAAGCTCTGCACAGGCGGTCGCCGATGCAGGACTCGAGTGATTGAACGGACGTGATTTCATGATTTTCGGTCGTCAGATCGAGTTCGGCGGCTTAGGATCGGTCGATTTCGACCGATCTTCGTGCTGTTCCGGATCCGCATCGACACGTCTCCTATGCCGGCATCAATCGTCGTCGGACGAGGTACAGGTTGGCGAGTGCAAAGGCGGCAAACAGTCGGGCCGTGTTCTTGGCCAGGCCCCGGTAGCGAACCTTGGTAAAGCCCCACAGACGCTTGACCACGTGGAACGCATGCTCACAGCGCGCGCGAGTCGCCGAACGCAGGCGATTGAGCCTTCGGTCGTACTCGGTCAACGGCCGACTCGGGTGCGGCCGGCGATTGACCCGATAGCGGACCCCTCGCTCCCGAGCCGCATACCGATGCATCTCGCTCCAGTAGGCCTGGTC
>CAITAM010000331.1 GCA_903890265.1 uncultured Pseudomonadota bacterium
ACCGGCCTCGGGCCGGCGCCGGGCCGGGGCCGCCCCGCCCTTGCGCTTGGCGCCGTTCGCCGGCGTCGCGGACTGGGACGGCCGACGGCGGCCGGGAGCGCCGCGGCGCGGATTGCCTTCCTCGTCGAGCTCGACGAACTCGTCGTCACCGGCCGCGACGTGCGGGCCCGACGACTTGCCATCGAGCACGGCGTCGGCGATGGCGCCCGTGTAGAGCATGATGGCGCGCATGGCGTCGTCATTGCCAGGGATAACGTAGTCGACGCCCTCCGGCGTGCAGTTCGTGTCGACCACCGCAACGACCGGAATTCCGAGCTTGTTGGCTTCCTGGATCGCGATGACCTCGTGGCCGACGTCGATGACGAACAGCGCGTCCGGCAGCGAGTTCATGTCCTTGATGCCGCCGAGCGTCTTCAGGAGCTTGTCCATCTCGCGGCGCAGGACCTGCTGCTCCTTCTTGCCACGGCGGTCGAGGCCGCCGTTGGCCTGCAGCTCCTCGAGGTCCGTCAGGCGCTTGATCGACTGCCGGATGGTCTTGAAATTCGTGAGCATGCCGCCCAGCCAGCGCTGGTTGACGTACGGCTGGCCGGCGCGGGTGGCTTCCTTCTGCACCGGCTCGCGCGCCGAGCGCTTCGTGCCGACGAAGAGGATCTTGCCGCCGTCGGCGACCACCTTGCGGACGAAGCCTGCCGCCTCAGCGAACATCGGCTGGGTCTGCTCAAGGTTGATAATGTGGATCTTGTTGCGCTCGCCGAAGATGTACGGAGCCATCTTGGGGTTCCAGAAGCGGGTTTGGTGACCAAAATGGACACCCGCTTCCAGCATCTGTCGCATGGACACGCTGGTCATCATTGTCAAACTCCTCGGGTTGTTGCCTCCGCGCATCCCGTACGGAAACCAGACCCCGGGAAACGTCGTCGAAAAAGACGCTTCCCGCCGGCCCAGGCACCCGTCCGCACGTGACGATGCGCGTGTGGATTTAATTGCCAAAAAAGCGCGCGCTTTATACCATGAAGAGATCGGCCGAACAATGCCTTAGCGTCGTTGCGGTGCCGGTCGCGACCGCGAGACCCCCACCCCAATCCGCCCGTCGGGCGGGCCCGGAGGACGCCTCGGCGACCGGGAATACGCGGCCAAAGCGGCAGTTGGGCCCGCGGCCCGACGAGGCAGGCGGCTAACGGGGCACGGACATGCTGAACAAGGCGGAACCTCTGAACGTAACCATCAAGACCCCGGCGGAACAGGACGCCATGCGCGCCGCGGGCCGCTGCGCGGCCGAGCTCCTCGACATGATCGGCAGCCATATCGTGCCGGGCGTCAGCACGGACGACATCAACGCGGTCTGCCACGACTTCCAGGTCGTCACCCAGGGCACCGTGCCCGCCCCGCTCAACTACAAGGGCTTCCCGAAATCCGTCTGCACCTCGGTGAACCACGTGGTCTGCCACGGCATTCCGAGCGATAAGCGCCTGAAAAATGGCGATATTATCAACGTCGACGTGACTCCCATCAAGGACGGCTGGCACGGCGACTCGAGCCGGATGTTCTTTGTCGGCCAGCCGTCGGTGCAGGCCCGGCGGGTCGTCGAGGTCGCCTTCGAGGCGATGTGGCGCGGCATCGACCTCGTCCGTCCCGGCGTGCGGCTTGGCGATATCGGCCACGCGATCCAGACCTTTGTCGAGGGCGAGGGCTTTTCGGTGGTCCGCGAGTACTGCGGGCACGGGATCGGCCGGGTGTTCCACGAGGATCCGCAGGTGCTCCATTACGGCGAGCCCGGCACCGGCATGGTGCTTGTCGAGGGCATGACGTTCACGATCGAGCCGATGGTCAATGCCGGCAAGCGGCAGGTCCGGCTGATGCCGGACGGCTGGACGGTGGTGACCAAGGACCACTCGCTGTCCGCCCAGTGGGAACACACGGTACTTGTCACGGCGGCCGGCTGCGAGATACTGACGCTAGGCCGCCACGGCCGTAACCCACCCTGAGCTCGCCATTCATGCAGCCCTACTCCGCCGTCGCCACGACAGAGGCTCCGACGGAGCCGGCGTGGGCTTATCTCGCTGAACTCGGGACGAGACTCAGCACCTTCAGCGAGGGCTCAACGGCCGAGTTCCGCGCCGCGATTGCCGCCGGTGACGCGGACCTGCGGCGGCGATTCGATGCCGACGAACCCGTCGATACCCTGGTCCGCGACCGGGCACGGCTCATCGACGCGGTCCTCGTCCGCGCCTGGCGCCTGCACGCTGCCGCCGCGGTCGACGACCTCGCACTGCTCGCCGTCGGTGGTTACGGGCGCGGCGAGCTGCATCCGTTCTCCGATATCGACGTCATGGTGCTGCTGCCCAAGGGCGAGGCCGAGGAGTGGCATCAGGCACTCGGCAAGTTCCTGACCTTCCTCTGGGACATCGGTCTCGAGGTCGGTCACAGCGTGCGCTCGATCGACGAGTGCCAGCAGGAAAGCCTCGCCGACATCAGCGTGGCCACCACGCTCATGGAGGCGCGGCTCCTGATGGGCCCTGAGCCGCTGTTCGAGGCGATGCGCGCGGCGCTCGCGCCGACG
>CAITAM010000332.1 GCA_903890265.1 uncultured Pseudomonadota bacterium
CCCGATCGCCCGCCGGGATCAATTGCAGGTCGCCTCGCCGTCCTTGAAGCCGACCGTCACGCCGCCGGTCGCCGGCACGTCGCGCTCGCAGGTCTCGACGTTCGACGGCAGGTTCGCCTTGAACGTCCACTTGCCGGCCGCCATCGGGATCGTCATCGCCTCGCCCGTGCAGGCCACGCCGTCGGCGGCCTTGGTGAGCTTGATGGGCGTGACGAATTCCTGCTTGTTCGCATCCACCGGCGGATTCGGCAGCAGTTCACCCGGCATGACCTTGACGTTCACGTCCTCGCAGGAGCCGCTCTGGGTGATCGACTGCACCTTGATGGCGGTGCGGATCAGCGAGCTGCCCGACGAACCGCTGTCGCAGGCGGCGAGCCCGGCCAGCACCAGAACCGAGCCGGCAACCACACCGAGCGTGCGGCTGGAACGGACCAAAGTACGGAACCCTGCGGAACGAAGCATGCGAACCCCCTCGTGACAAACCATAACGAACACCTCTAACGAAGCCGGATTGTAGCCAAATCGGGCCGCGAAAGGGCCCGGCCCTCAGGCCCAGGGCTTCTCCAGCTCCCAGGCGACCGGTTGCAGCGAGCGCGCGACGTGCACGCCGACGCCGAGATGGCGGAAATGCCGTTTCAGCCGGCTGCGGTACCAGGCCCCCGTGCGCCGGTACACGTCGCCGTCGCTGCGCGCGGGATCTGCCGCAGTGCGCCAATCCGCACGGGTCGGCACGCTGAACGACAGCACGCCGGCGCACAGCCGGCCAAGGTTGGCGATCGCGCGCGCGGCTTCCGCATCGGTCAGGTACTGGCAGACGTCATGGCAGAGCACGAGGTCAAACGGCCGTCGGGCTGAAAAGTCGACCACCGACGCCCGGGTCCAGCCGTGCTCGTCGCACAGGTAGTCGCTGACCTCGATGCCGGTGTACGTCGCCCCGGGAAAGCCGGCGGCGAGGGGAGCACGCAGCAGACCGATGCCGCAGCCGGCATCGAGAATGCGCGTCACGCGCAGGCCGAAGTAGTGCGTGATGCCGACGATGAGTCCGGCGATGCGCGTCGCATCACGCGCATCGGCCACCCGCGTCGCGGGATCGCCGTAAAAGCGCGCGAAATACTCGGCATCAAACCGCGCGGCACGCGGCGCGGACGGCGCACGCGTCACGCCAGCACCGCGCCGCTCGCGGTCGGCAACATCCAAGGGCGCATCACCAATACTCCGTAGGGGAAATCCGGCACCGCCCCGTCCCGGACGGCGGGCGCAGTGTACGTGGAAGGCCGGGGGCCGACCACGACCCCGGCATGGGTTTGCCCGGGCGGGCCTTGCTATCCGTTTACAACACCGCCCGTGTCGCTTCAGTGCGGATCCCCGAGGGGCTCGGCCGCGGTCCACAGCGCGTCGGCGCCGAGGCGCACGGTGAAGTCCGGATTCGAGTAGACAAAGCGAATGGTGCCGGTGCGATCGATGATGAAGACCGAGGGTACCGGCAGCTCGTGCAGCGGCTTACCCGTGGTCGAGTCCAGATCGATTCCGTAGCCCTTGAGCTGGGCCAGCGTCTTGCCGTCGACGCGATACGCGATGTGAAAGGCGTTCGCCGCTGCGAGATCGCTGTCGGAAAGCAGCGTGTAGGTGATCTTTTCCGCTTTGAGGCTCGAGTAGAGGATCTGCGGCCGGTCGGTGCTGAGGAACACGACTTCGAAGCCGGCCTGGCGAAGCTTCGGCTCCACCAGACGAAGATCACTCAGCTGGGTGTTGCAGTAGGGACACCAGCCGCCGCGATAGAAAATCACCACGGTCGGTTTCGGGTAGTGGCCGGCCTCGAACGTGCGCACGGTACCGTCCGTCGTTCGGGCCGAGAACGACGGCGCGCGTTCGCCGACCTTCAGCGGCGTGACTTTGGCCGGGTCGTCCGGCAGCCCGGCGTGGGCAACCGTCATCCAGAACAGCGCAACGGCCGTCAGTGCGCGGCGAGTCCGATTCATGGGGCCTCCGTAACGGTGGGGTGGGTACACGGTGCCGGCACCGTGCGCACGGGCACGCGGTGCTGCGACTTGCAGCCTATACCAGATCGTCCGCCGCGGACGCTGGCCGCCCCCGCGCAGGCCGACGGCATCCGGGGCGAGCCCGGCATCGCATGGCGACCCATCGCGGCCGGGCCTACGGGACGGGCAGCGACTGCAGCCAGTCGACGAGGCGCCCGGCGACCGCGATCCGGTGGTCCTGGAAACTGTGGTCGCTCGGCAGCGTCAGCGCCGTCACCGTGCCGCCGGCCGCCGTCACCGCGTCAGCGAGCCGGCGGTTGTCATCGCCGCCGCCCTTCGCTGCCCCGATCACGAGCAGCGGCACACGCGTGAGGTCAGGCGCCCAGGACTGGATATTCCAGGCGACCCGGCGCGACACGATCTCGTTGGCAAGGCTGAGCGCCGTCGCCCCCTGCAGCGCGTTGCCGAGATCGTCGAAGTGCTCGTTGGCGAGCGCCGCCAGCGCCGGGCCGTGCGCCTTCGCGAGCAACTCCCCCGTCGCACCGGGGTTCCAGGCATCGAGCAGGAACACGCCGCGCAGGGCGTGATCGGTCCGGGCGTGCGCCGCGCTCGCGAAGCCGCCCATGCTGTGCCCGCCGAGCACGACCCGGCGCCCGTCGATACCGTACTTCGCGGCGATGTCGGCGCGGCGTACGAACGCCACGGCGGCGTCCGCGTCCTCAAGGACGTGCTGCAGCGAAAACTGGCCGGGGCTGCCCCACGCGCCGCGGTAGTGGAGTGTCAGCACGTTCCAGCCGGCGCGACGAATCGCCTGCGCGAGATCGAGGTTCTGCTCGTTGCCGGGCAGGCCGTGCAGCAGCACGACGGTCGGGTGCGGGCCCGCGCCGCCGGCGAGGTAGAAAAGCCCGTTCATGCCGAGCCCGTGGCTCGGCACGAGCACC
Organism: uncultured Pseudomonadota bacterium; assembly: GCA_903890265.1. Lineage (GTDB taxonomy): Bacteria > Pseudomonadota > Gammaproteobacteria > Steroidobacterales > Steroidobacteraceae > CAIKMS01. The sequence goes on from CAITAM010000332.1 coordinate 2,921, forward strand.
TGGGCCGAGTGCGGCGGGTACGCCGCGTCGGGCGCGGGGTCCGTGATGACGGCCGCGGGAATGGCAGGGCCGTCCGCGCGTGCCGCGCCGGCGAGCACGAGGGTCAGCAGCAGTGCACGAGAAACCTTCATCGTCCGATCTCCTGGTCAGTGTGCGTGTGGCGCACGGCCGGTCGCTGCATGGGCGGACCGCGCGGCCGTAGGCGCGGCCCGTCAGAGCAGCCGCTCGCCGTCGGCGACCGGCCGCGCCGGCTGGGTGACCGCAAGCCAGGCAGCCACCGCCGCGATCGAGCCGAGCGCCACGTACGGTAACACCGTGGATGCCGCGTCGGCGGGGCTGCGAAAGAGCTCGACCGCGACGTAGGCAATGGCGCCGAGCGAGAGCGAGGCCGCCGCGGCAACCACCGGCTCCTGGCGACCCTCCCGCTGCATGACGACGAGGATCCCCGCGCAGGTGACGAGGTACGGAATGACCCAGTAATAGGTCGCGAGGTTGGCGAGGTACACGCTCGACAGCAGCGGCGAGGCATGCAGCAGCGCCTGCAGGGCAATCGGGGCACCGGCACCCACCACCCCGAGTGCCGCGACCGCCCGGTGCGGGGAATGAAAGCGCGGGTGGATCCCGCTCAGCCAGCCGGGCAGCAGCCCGTCGGCCGCGGTCGTGGCGACCACGCGGGCACCGAGGTTGAAGAGCGCGACTGTGCCGGCCAGCGAAGCCGGCACGATCAGGACGTCGACCACCAGCGCGAGACGCGGGATGCCCATGGCCTGGGCGAAGACCGCGACCGACGACGATCCCGCGTCGAGGTCGGCGGCGTGGCTCGCGAGCACCGGGTACTGCACGAGGCAACTGAGCGTCGTCACCAGTCCGAAGAAGACCATCGTGCCGATCAGTACCCGGGGGATGTTGCGTTTCGGGTCCCGCGTCTCGGCGGCGAGAGCGGCAATGCCGTCAAAGCCCACGTAGTAGCCGGTGGCCGCGATCGCGCCCTGCACGATCTGCGTCAGCGAAATGCCCTCGATGAAAAGCTGTGGGCGCCAGTCGGCGTGGGTGACGGCAAACGACCCGAGCATCGTGTAGAGCACGAAGGGAATGCAGACGGAGCCCAGCACGACCACCACGCGCACCGACACGTCGATGCCGCGCCAGGCACAGGTCGCGGCGAGCAGGCTGATGATGATGGCCGCCGCCGTCTGGGCCGGCAGGTCGACCGCACTGCTGAAACCAAAATCAATGAGCACGCTGCTCGAGAACACGAGCACGGTGCCCACCATGGCGGCGGCGAGCGCGACGTAGCCGAGCGTCAGGCTCGCGGCCACCAGCGCCCGCCCCCGGCTGCCGAACGCGAGGTCGGCATAGGACACGAGCGAGCCGGTCGCGACCAGCCGTCGCGCGAAGGCACCGACCACCACCGCGACCAGCACCATGGTCGAGGCCGACAGCAGTACCGACAGCCACGTGCCGGCGCCGGAAAACGGCATGACGCCGCTCGCGGCCAGCGCCGTGACCGGGCCGAGCTGCACGTAGGCGAGGGCCAGCACGGCGACCTTCCACAGCGGCAGGTGGTTGTGCTCGAGGTGACCCTGGTCAGCGGCGCTCGGTGCACCGCCCGCGGCACCGGTCACGTCCCGCCACCGGTGGCCGGCGCTCGCCGCCGCCGGGTCGTCGCCCGGGCACCCGGATCGTCCATCACGCTGCCATCTCCTGCCCCTGCCGCCGATTGCCGGCCTGCGCCGCCGATGCCAGACTCCGGGCGTGGCCACCGGACGCCGTCCGCCGGGCTGCACGGACCGTCCCGGCCCGCTGGCGGCAGCATAGCGCCATTGGTCCGGCGACTTCCAAACCCTTTATTTGGCACCGCGGTAGTCGGTGGACAGGCAGCGGCCCATGTCAGCGACGCTCTTCAAGGACCCGGCAGGGCTCCTGTATCACGGTCTCGCGACGGCCTACGCGGTCGGCGGCTACCTGCTCGGCCTGGCGGCGCTGTTCCACGGCGGCTGGGCCGCCTCGATCGC
>CAITAM010000333.1 GCA_903890265.1 uncultured Pseudomonadota bacterium
GCGTTATTAAACAATCAATTGGGCCGTTCGCCGCCGGCTGGGCGTGCGCGCGGCCCGGTTTGTGTCTAAGATACGCGCCCCCAGACGGAGGCCCACGCGCCTTCGCCGCTCTTTTGCAGGAGTTCGTTCATGGCCAACCAGAATATCCGCATCCGCCTCAAGGCTTTCGATCACCGCCTGATCGACAACTCGGCCCGCGAGATCGTCGAGACCGCGAAGCGCACCGGTGCCACCGTGCGTGGCCCCGTGCCGCTGCCGACCAAGATGGAGCGCTTCACGATCCTCGTCGCGCCGCACGGCGACAAGGATGCGCGTGACCAGTACGAGATCCGTACCCACAAGCGCCTGATGGATATCCTGAATCCCACCGACAAGACCGTCGACGCGCTGATGAAGCTCGAGCTTCCGGCCGGCGTCGACGTGCAGATCAAGCTGAACTGATCGGTCCAGGGTCGGCGCCCCTGTGGGCGCCTTTCGAGTTCTAAATCAACTAGATAGGCAAGGCCGCGTCGCTGTCCTCCGGGGTCAGTGACGAGGCAGGATCAGTGAGCGGCGATCCAGCGCTTGCAGACCGGCCGGGGAAGCGTGTACATTACGCGGCTCCTTCGGCTTGCCTCCCGGGCCAGCCGTTCGCAGGTCGATTCCGACAGCCGGGCTCTCAAGTCTTCCGTTTTGGAAGCGAGGGTGCGGTGCGGTGTCGATACCACGGACAGGAATCCCGGGGATTGTTGGCGGGTCGCCGCACGGGGTGCGGGTCGTTCGGTGCCTAGGTACCGGGCGGGGAAAGCGGGTGTAACAACCCATGTTTAAGTGCCACCGACCAATTGTAGCCGGTGGTCATTAGAGGAATAACCAATGAGCCTCGGGCTTGTAGGCCGCAAGCGCGGCATGACGCGCGTCTTTACTGACGCCGGCGTAGCGGTCCCCGTGACCGTTATCGAAGCGCTCCCGAACCGGGTGACGCAGGTTAAGACCGTCGAGACCGACGGATACCGTTCGGTTCAGATCGCCTCGGGCGAGCAGCGCCCGTCGCGCCTCTCGAAGGCGCTGATCGGCCACTACGCCAAGGCGAAAGTGGCCCCGGGCAACACCCTGTTCGAGTTCCGCCTCGGCGCGAACGAAGGCACCGATCTCGCGGTAGGCGCCGACCTCAAGGTCGACAGCTTCACGGCGGGCCAGGTCGTCGACGTGACCGGCACGACGATTGGTAAGGGCTACGCGGGCGTCATGAAGCGCCACAACTTCGCGGGCGGCATGGCTTCGCACGGCGCCTCGGTCTCGCACCGCGTGCCGGGCTCGATCGGCCAGCGCCAGACCCCGGGTCGCGTGTTCAAGGGCAAGCGCATGTCCGGTCACATGGGCGTGCAGCGCCGCACCATCGAGAATCTGAGCGTCGTCGAGGTTGATTCGGAGCGGAACCTGCTCCTGATCCGCGGCGCCGTCCCCGGGCACGACGGCGGTCTCGTCGTCGTGCGTCCCTCGGTCAAGGCCGCTGCGCAAGCTCGTCGCGTGCGCATCGTGCCGGCCAAGAAGTAAGCCGGGAGTACGCCAAGCATGAAACTACAAGTCGTAAACGGCGGCGCGGTCAGCGAAGTCGAGGTGGCCGATGCCACCTTCGGCCGCGAGTACAACGAAGCGCTCGTTCACCAGGTCGTCGTCGCCTACCGCAACGCCGGCCGCTCGGGCACGAAGGCCCAGAAGACCAAGTCTGAAGTCCGTGGCGGCGGCCGCAAGCCGTGGGGCCAGAAGGGCACCGGCAGTGCGCGCGCCGGCTCCATCCGCAGCCCGATCTGGGTTGGTGGTGGCCGTGCTTTCGCCGCCCGTCCGCGCGACTACGCGCAGAAGGTCAACCGCAAGATGTATCGCGCCGCGATGCGTTCGATGCTCTCCGAGCTCGCCCGCACCGGTCGCCTTGTCGTCGTCCCGGCCATCGAACTCGAGGCGCCGAAGACGAAGCTGCTGGCGACGAAGCTCAAGGAGCTGTCGCTGGACAGCGTGCTGATCCTGGTCGAGGCGTTCGACGAGAACCTGTTCCTCGCCGCCCGCAACCTCCCCCACGTGCACACGCTGCCGGTCACTGGTCTTGATCCGGACAGCCTTGTCCGGTACTCGAAGGTGCTGGTCACCGTGGGCGCACTGAAGCTTATCGAGGAGCGCCTGTCATGAGCGCCGCTAAGAAGGGTCACAAGCGCGCGGTCGTCGCGAAGCTCGGTCAGGAGCGTCTGATCACGCTGCTGGTCGCGCCGCACGTCTCGGAAAAGGCCGCCCGGGTTGCGGAGAGCGCGAACCAGTACGTCTTCCGCGTCCGCACGGATGCGACGAAGCCGGAAATCCGCGCTGCCGTCGAACTCATGTTCAAGGTCGAGGTTGAGGCCGTGCAGGTCGTCAACGTCGGCGGCAAGGTAAAGCGCTTCGGTCGCTTCACCGGCCGTCGCCCCGACTGGAAGAAAGCCTACGTCAGCCTCAAGGCCGGTCAGACGATCGACCTCGCCGGCACGGCGCAGGCCTGAGCACGGAAACAGGATTCAGACAGATGCCACTCATCAAGCTGAGACCCACATCGCCCGGTGCCCGCTTCGTACTGAAGCCGAACCGGACGCATCTTTTCAAGGGCAAGGGCCATGCCCCTCTGCTCGTGTCGCAGAACTCGACCGGTGCGCGCAACAGCTACGGTCGCATCACGACGCGGCATAAGGGCGGCGGCCACAAGCACAAGTACCGCATCATCGACTTCCGTCGTGACAAGGACGGCGTGCC
>CAITAM010000334.1 GCA_903890265.1 uncultured Pseudomonadota bacterium
GCTGGCGCGACTGGTGCCCGGCCAGACACCGGACCTGCCGCCGGTCGCGGCGCGCTTCGAGGCCTATCTTGGGGGGATGGAACTGTGCAACGGCTTTGACGAGCTGGCCGATCCCGCCGAGCAGCGGGCCCGCTTTGCGGCCGACGCCGCCAGCCGCGCGGCGCGCGGCCTGCCGGCGCGGGAACCCGATGAGCGGCTGCTCGCCGCTCTGGCCAGCGGACTGCCCCGGTGCGCGGGCGTCGCGCTTGGCTTTGACCGGGTGCTGATGCTCGCCACCGGTGCCCGCTCGATCGACGAGGTCATCGCCTTCCCGATCGAGCACGCCTGACGGCGTGCCGGGTTACCGGTCGCGGACTACTTGGCGCGCGAGATGTATTCGCCGCTGCGGGTATCGACGCGGATGATCTCACCCTCGTTGAGGAACAGCGGCACGCGGACGGTAGCGCCCGTCTCGAGCTTGGCCGGCTTCTGGCCGCCGGTCACGGTATCGCCGCGCACGCCGGGGTCGGTCTCGACGATCTTGAGCTCGACGTGCGGCGGCGCCGCCACGGTGAGCGGCTGGCCGTTCCACAGCGTGACGATGCAGGTGGTGCCGTCCTTGATCCACTGCGCCGCCTCGCCCATGGCGCCCTTGCTCGCGATGTGCTGCTCGAACGTGTCCGGCATCATGAACGTGAAGAACTCGCCGTCGCTGTACAGGTACTGCATGTCGACGTCGACGACGTCGGCGGCGTCGACGCTGTCGCCGGACTTCCACGTCCGCTCGACCACGCGGCCGTTCTTCAGGTTGCGGATCTTGACCCGGCTGAAGGCCTGGCCCTTGCCGGGCTTGACCATCTCGTTCTCGACGATGGCGTACGGTTCGCCGTCGATCAGGATCTTGAGACCGGTCTTGAATTCATTGGTGCTGTAGGTGGCCATGGCTGTTGCTCGGTGCGGGCGGCGGCACTCGGGTGCCCCCGCAGGGCGGACGAAGACGGTGAAAAACAGGCGCGGATGATAGCCTCTGCCGTCGGCCGAGGCCAGCCAGCCCGCCGCCGCCGCCGGTCCCCGGAACCGTCGGGAGCGCCACCGTTCCGCGGAGCGCGGGGGCGCCCGCCGGAAACTGTCGATCCGGTCGTCCGGCGCGGCCGCCCGGCTTTGCTAGGATGCAGGATATGTCGCCTTCCCGACCGGGGAGACGGCGCCACGGGGAGTGCGCATGACGTTTCCGTCCGATGAGGCCATTGCGGCCGTTCCGGTGCTGGTGCTCAGCCGTCAGCAGGAAGGCTCCGAGTCGATCAATGCGATCCTGCGCGGTGCCGGGCACGCGGTGCACTGCACCTGGCTGCCCTCGGCCGGGGATCTCACCGATGCGATGATCCAGATCAACCCGGAGCTCCTCGTGCTGTTTGCCGACGACGGCCTGATCGACCTCGGCCTGCTGCCGACGCTGCGGGCGCAGACCTCGCCGCCGGTGCCGGTGGTGCTGATCAGCGCGGATGCGAGCGAGGCGGCCATCACCCGGGCGCTCGCGGCCGGCGCGCAGGATCTCGTCAGCCTCGACTCGCGGGAGCGGGTCCGTTTCGTCTGCGAACGCGAGCTGCGGGGCTTCAGGCTCGAGCGGGCGCTGAAGCGCACGCTGTCGGCGGCGCAGGAATCGCAGCAGGCCCTGCAGGTCTTCCTGGACGGCTCGGCCGACGCCGTCGTCGAGGTCCAGGAGGGCATCGTCGTCGCGGCCAACCCGTCGTGGCTTGAGCTCCTCGGCTATCCCTCGGTCGAGGCGGTCGCCGGGCAGCCGCTGATGGACTTCTTCGAGCCCGATTCGCACTCGCCGGTGCGCGGCGCGCTGAGCGCGTGCCTGCAGGGCAAGTGGGCGGACCATGCGCTGCGTGCCAGCGCCCTCCTGGCGGATGGCTCGGCCCTGTCGCTCGACTTCCATCTGGCCCGGACCGAGTTCGAGGGCGAGCCCTCGGTCCGCTTCGTGGTGGCGGCGCAGCGCGCCGACGAGCGCCAGTTCGAGCAGCGCCTGAAGGAGGCCGTGCAGATCGACCAGAGCACGGGCTTTCTGCACCGCCGCTTCCTCGTGGAGCAGCTGAACGAGCGCCTGAAGCGCCCCGTGCAGGCCGGCACGCGCTTCATGGCCCTCGTCTGCCTCGACCGGGTCGATCAGCTGATCGACCAGATCGGCCCGCTGGCGGTCGAGGACCTTGTCGCGACCTTTGCGCACCTCCTGCGCGATGAGATGCACGGCGACGACGTCGGCGGCCGCTTCGACGGGTCGAGCTTCCTGTTCCTGCTCGAGCGGGGTAACGCACGCGATGTCGAGGCGTGGGCCGAACACGTCCTGCGCCGCACCGCGGCCACGGTGTTCAAGATCGACGACAAGAGCGTCACCGCGACCGCCACCGTGGGCCTCGGGCTCGTGCCACCGTCAGCGACCGAGCCCTCGGCCTGCGTGCGCGACGCCTGGGAGGCCGCGCGGCGTGGTGCCGAGGCCGGCGGCAACCAGACGTATTCGCTGGAGCGCGCCGACAACGACAAGCGGGTCGAGGCCTACGACAAGATCTGGGTCCGGCACATCAAGGCGGCGCTCATGGAGAACCGCTTCCGGCTCGTGCAGCTGCCCATCGCGAGCCTGCTTGGCGAGGACAAGGGCATGTTCGACGTGCTCGTACGCATGCTGGACGAGCAGGGTCGGGAAGTGCTGCCGTCGGAGTTCATTCCGGCTGCCGAACGCAATGACCTCATGAAGAACATCGACCGCTGGGTGATCGGCGCGTCGATGGCCTTCTGCGCGGCGCGCTCGCCCGATGCCGTGTTCGTGCGCCTCGCCAAGGACAGCGTTAATGACCGCTCGCTGCCGCTCTGGCTGGGTAACCAGCTCAAGGCCGCGAAGATCGAACCGCGCCGACTGTGCTTTCAGGTCACCGAGGACGTGGCCGGCAAGTACCTGCTGCAGAGCAAGGACGCCCGTGCAGCGATCGGCACGCAGGGCTTCGGTTTTGCGATCGAGCGGTTTGGCGCAAGCGCCGATCCGCAGACCATCATCGAGCACCTGCGACCGGACTACGTGAAGATCGACGGCTCGCTGATGCAGGGCATCACGCACGACGCCCAGCTGCAGAACCGCGTCCGTGGTCTGGTCGAACTCGCCAAAGGCGTGGGTGCCCAGACGATCGCCGAGCGCGTCGAAGACGCCAACACCATGGCCATCATGTGGCAGCTCGGCATCGGCTTCGTGCAGGGCTTCTTCGTGCACAAGCCCGAGGCCGTGAC
>CAITAM010000335.1 GCA_903890265.1 uncultured Pseudomonadota bacterium
CAGCTCGTGCCCGGGCACCGGCCGGAGAGCGCGACGCGGCACGTGCTGCCGGCGGCGGGCGGGGTCGCGGGCGTGCCGGCGATGCCGCTGCCGGCGGCGCGCCGACCGCTGTGGCTGCTGCGGGAACCGAAGCCGCTCGGCGTGCGTGACGGCCGCCCCTGGCTGGGTGCGCCGCTGATCCTCGAGTCGGGGCCCGAGCGCATCGAGAGTGGCTGGTGGGACGGGGCGGACGTCTGCCGCGACTACTACGTGGCGCGACCGGTGAGCGGCCCGCGGCTGTGGATCTACCGCGAGCTCGGCGCGGGCGAGGCGCGCTGGTTCTGGCATGGCCTCTACGCCTGAGGCGGCGGCCGGCGCTTACGCCGAGCTGCACGCGATCTCGAACTTCACCTTCCTGCGTGGCGCTTCGCACCCGGAGGAACTGGTCAGCGAGGCGAAGGCCCGCGGCTACGCCGCGCTCGCGCTGACCGACGAGTGCTCGCTCGCGGGCATCGTGCGGGCCCACGCGGCGGCGAAGACGCACGGCTTTCGGCTGATCGTCGGCGCCGAGTTCCGCCTCACCGACGGGCCGCGCTTCGTGGCGCTGGTCCGCTCGCGGGCAGGCTACACCGCGCTCTGCACGCTCATCACCCGCGGCCGGCGTCAGGCACCGAAAGGCGAGTACCGGCTCACGCGGGCCGACGTCGCGCAGATCGGCCTCGCCGGTCAGGTCGTGCTGTGGCTGCCGGGGGCTGAACCCGAGCCCGCCGACGGCGCCTGGCTCAGGTCCGTGGCCGAGGACTGCGTGCTCGCGGTCGAGCTGCTCGCGCACGGCGATGACCGGGCACGCCTTGCCCGCCTGACCGCGCTCGGGCAGCGGCTTGATCTGCCGCTCGTGGCGGCCGGCGACGTGCACATGCACGTGCGTGCCCGCCGTCCGCTGCAGGACGTGCTGACCGCGGTGCGCCTCAAGACCACCGTCCGCGCCGCGGGCTTTGCGCTCTATCCGAACGCCGAACGGCACCTGCGCACGCTCGCCCGGCTGCGTGCGGTCTATCCCGCGGCGCTGCTCGAGGCGACGCTCAACGTCGCCGCCCGCTGCACGTTCTCGCTCACGGAACTGCGCTACGAGTACCCGGCCGAACTCGTGCCCGAGGGGCACACGCCGGCCAGCTGGCTTAGGCTCCTGGTCGAGGAGGGCGCAGCGCGGCGCTGGCCGGACGGCATCCCGGAACGGGTGCGCACGCTCATCGACCACGAGCTGGCGCTGATCGCCGAGCTCGCCTACGAGGCGTACTTCCTCACCGTGCATGACATCGTCGATTTCGCCCGCAGCCGCGACATCCTCTGCCAGGGGCGCGGCTCGGCCGCGAACTCCGCGGTCTGCTACTGCCTCGGCGTCACCGAGGTCGATCCCGCGCGCATGGCGCTGCTGTTCGAGCGCTTCCTCTCCCGCGAACGCAACGAGCCCCCGGACATCGACATCGACTTCGAGCACGAGCGGCGCGAGGAGGTGATCCAGTACCTCTACCAGAAGTACGGCCGGCACCGCGCGGCGCTGGCCGCGACCGTCATCAGCTACCGCGGCCGCAGCGCCATACGCGATGTCGCCAAGGCACTCGGGCTCGACAGTCTGCAGATCGACCGGCTGGCGCGCACCCAGCAGTGGTGGGACGGCGAGGTGCTCGATCCCGAGCGCATCCGCGAGGCGGGCCTTGATCCCGACAGTCCCGTACTGAAGCGCTGCGTGACGCTCGTGCGCGAGATCAAGGGCTTTCCGCGCCACCTCTCGCAGCACGTCGGCGGTTTCGTCATCGCCCGCCACTCGCTGACCGAACTCGTGCCGGTCGAGAACGCCTCGATGCCGGAGCGCACCGTCATCCAGTGGGACAAGGACGACCTGGACGAACTGGGTCTGCTCAAGGTGGATATCCTCGCGCTTGGCATGCTGAGCGCGATTTCGCGCACCCTGAAACTCACCGCGGCTTTTTCCGGCCGGCCGGCCACGCTCGCCGACATTCCGGCCGAGGACCCCGCGGTGTATCGGATGGTGTCGGCGGCCGATACCGTCGGCGTGTTCCAGATCGAGTCCAGGGCGCAGATGTCGATGCTGCCGCGGCTGCGGCCACAGAGCTTCTACGACCTCGTCATCGAGGTCGCGATCATCCGGCCGGGCCCGATCCAGGGTGGCATGGTTCACCCGTACCTGCGCCGCCGTAACGGCGAGGAGCCGGTCGTCTACCCGAGCCCCGAGGTCCGCAGCGTGCTCGAGCGCACGCTCGGCGTGCCGATCTTCCAGGAACAGGTCATGAGCCTCGCCGTGGTGGCGGCCGGCTTCACGCCGGGGGAGGCGGACAGCCTGCGCCGCTCGATGGCGGCCTGGAAGCGCCGCGGCGGTCTCGGGCATTTCGAGGCGCGCCTGATCGACGGCATGCGCGAGCGCGGCTACCGCGAGGATTTCGCGCGCGCGATCTTCAACCAGATGATGGGCTTCGGCGAGTACGGCTTCCCGGAGTCGCACGCGGCGAGCTTTGCGCTCCTCGTCTACGTCTCGGCGTGGCTGAAGTGCCACGAGCCTGCGGCCTTCACCGCCGCACTGCTGAACAGCCAGCCCATGGGCTTCTACGCCCCGGCCCAGCTCGTGCGCGACGCGCGTGCGCACGGGGTCACGGTGCGCGCCGTGGACGTGCGGCACAGCGAGGTCGACTGCACGCTGGAGCG
>CAITAM010000336.1 GCA_903890265.1 uncultured Pseudomonadota bacterium
GTGTAGACGACTTGAGGCTGGCCCACCACGGTCATCGTCGCCCGGCGACTGGCGTTGTCGAACGTGTAGTTGACCGTCCCCTGGGGACTCACCTCCTGGGTCAGTCGGTCCAGTCCGTCGTAGATCCGGCTGATCGTCCCGTTCAGCGAATCGACGTACTTCGTGGCACGGTTTCCGGCATCCCACGTAATCGCGATCGTCGAGGCGTCCTGGAACGTGATCAGCGTCGGCCGGTTGATCCCGTCGTACTGGATCGAGGTTGTCTGGCCCTTGCGGTCGATGACGGAAGTCAGGTTCCCCATCCCGTCGTAGTTGTCGGTTTCTGTCTTGTTGGCCGGGTCGACGTAGGTATGCCGTCGGTTGCGACTGTCGTAGGTGTAGGTCTGGACGACGTTGCGGGGATCCCTGACGGTCAAGAGGTTACCGTTCTGGTCGTAGTTCAGCTGAGTGGTTTGGCCCAGCGCATCGACCACGGACAGCAGCCGGTCCATCGCGTCACGATTCAACTGCGTGGTGTTGCCGAGCGGGTCGGCTGTCGACAGTACCCGCCCCAGCGTGTCCGTCGCGACCGTGCTCTTGCGGGTGAGAGCGTCGGTCACCGAGGCGAGATCGGCGTCCACGTAGCCCAGGGTCGTGGCGTGACCCAATGGGTCCGTGATCTGCGTCGGCAGCCCAAGGTCGCTGTACTGCACCTGGGTCGTGTGATTGAGGGGATCGGTAATCGCGTAGGCGTTACCGCCGCCGTCCCTCTGGATGATGGTCGTATGGTTCAACGGGTCCGTCACGCTCGTCAGCTGGTGGAAGACAAGGTCGTACTCGAAACGGTAGCTGATCTGGTTCGGGCTGTTCGCCAGCAGAGTCACGCTGACGAGATCGCCGTCGAGGTTGTAGCGGTAAAGCGTCGCCCGACCTAAGGTGTCCGTCACCGACCACGGGCGGTTGGCCGAATCGCGCTCGACCTGTAGCGTCTGCTGCTCAGGCTGACCCTGCGCGAAGACAACCGTGTTGGGGTACCCGCTCGGCGACATCGTGATTTGCCGGACGTACTGGCGGGGATCCGTGACCAATGTCTGCGCCACCGTCCCGTCGGGGTTCAGGGTGTAATTGAACTTCCAGATCGCGCCGTCCGCCAGCGTTTGCTGCGACACCCGTCCGTTCGCATCGAACAGGTTCTTGACCATCGCATTCTGACGCCGGTCGGTCACCAGATTCATGTTGTTCGTGACCGGGTCGTAACCGTATGACTCGGTGTTGCCGTCGGCATCCTTCACGCTGATCAGGTGATTTTGGCTGTCGTAGGCATAGGAGGTCTGTCGACCGGCATCGTCTTCGGCCAGGTTGATTCGTTCGTACGAGTCGTAGAACAGCCGGATATATCTTCCTGATGGTGATGTGATCTGCGTCAGGAGGGGCGCCAAAGCGCTGGGGTTGGCGCTGGCGGAATAGGTCAATGACACCGTATTGCCGTGCCGATCGCGGATGGACGTCAACGGGCTGGTGAGGTTGTTCTCACTGAGGAACGTCAGGACCGTCCCGTCACGCAGCGTCATTGCCCAGTGCGCGAAGGGGGTATACAGCAGGACCATGGACGCGCCGTAGAACGCCGTCGGTGAGAGGGTGTGAGTCCACGTCGTCGGATTGCTCCCGGGCACCAGCATGAACGGAATCTTGCCGCCGTCGGCGCCGATCAGATCGATTTCCCGCTGCGAAACGGTGCTCGGTTGGTAAAGACGCATCGCGTAACTGATGTTGGTACCAGTACCAAAGGCGCGCGTCTGGTTGTCGTTGGTACGGTACGAACGCGATACGCTGATCGGGATGACGTCGTTGACTCGCAGATCCGTGCCGCCGTGCAAAAAAAGTCCGGTGGGGCAGTCGACCGGATCACCACCGGTGCAGTTGGCGCCCGGATACGGGCCCTGTGGCGGCGGCGTGTCACCGGATCCGCCAATACCTATTCCGAAAGTCATGACCTGACGCAGGCCGGAACCCGCATCGGGGACGATCTGTTTTCCATCCGCCGTGACGGTCCCGTGGCCGTAGACCTGCCAGCCGGTCGCGACGTCGTAATTCCAAAACTTGACTTGGGCTCCGGCTGGCAGCCCCTCGTGGTTCGGGTACACGACCCGCAGGGCGTACTGCGGGCCACCATCGACGTAGGCGCCACCGGGCTGCAGCGTGAAATACGTCGAGAACGGCACGGGTGACGGGTACGGGGCCCGGTCGTTGGCAACGGGCGTGATGCTCAACGTGGTGACTACCTTGCCGTCCTGGTCTCGGATCACGGCGCCCTTCGGCACGTGGATCTCGAGCCCCGGAATCGCCGGGTGGGTCAGCACGTACTCGCGGCTTGCGGGCGCGTCGATCGTGATCTCGGTTGCCGGGTCGACGCGAGAGAGATGAATCAGTGCCGGGATCGCGGTCGTCTGGTGATCGGCCACGTCCACCGACAGGTAATGGAGCGTGTAGTGGCGCCCGCCCTGCGTGACGCCGCGACCGTCGATTTTGAGCGACTGACGGCCGGCTGGGACGTCGCGAAGCAGGAAGAGACCGTTCGCATCCGTCTGGGTGGTTACCTTGCCGATCTGCACCCTAACGTGGGCGAGCGGCCGGCCGTTGACCCGCACGACCCGGCCGCTGACGGCCGTGACCGACGGCGGGGCCATGCTCGGTGATCCGGTGAGATCCGCCGTGCGGTAGGCTGGATCCTGTGCGAGGCCAAGGACGCGCCATCGGCCAAAGTGGTTGGACTCGGTTGGCAGCCAGTCCTCCCGCTCGTCATCGACCGTCGGGGTCGTGGGCGGCAGGGGCGCCTTGGTCGGCTCCGCCCGACGCGCCGCCGGCGTCGCCGGGGCCACGGGCGGTGGCGTGACGACCAGCGAGGTACGCCGGTCAGTCTCGACGCGGGCCGGCGCAGTGGTGGTGGTGGCTCCCACTCCGAGCCGACGCGTGGTGAAGCGGATGCTCGCGCGCGCGACCGGCCGGTCGGCAGCGTCGTTCAGGGTGTTGATAAAGAGCGTGTAGGTTGTGGCCGGCCGCAGCTCCTGGGCCGGCACGAAGAACGCGAGCCGGCCCTGTTCGACGCCGTTGATCTGGCCGGCGACGGCGCCCTCGGGTCCGATCAGCGTCAGGGTCGCCCGCGTAAGGCGCGCGATGGGCACCGCTTGCGTGAACCGGACACTCACCAGCGTCTCGACCGGCACGTCGACCGCGTTGTCGGCCGGCTCCGAGGCTGCGAGGGCCGCCGGCTGCAGCACGGTCAGCGCCTCGACCTGTCGGCGCGAGTCGGTGACGGCGTAGATCCCCTCAAACGCGCCAAGCCGCGGGTTGTACAACTCGTCCGCAGTGACCGCTGCCCCCGTCGGACCTGCCCCGCCCGTGATCCGGTCCTCGCCGGACGACAACAGGCTGGCCCCGTGATCGGCACGCGGCAGCGTGAGCGGTGTCGGCACCGCGTTGACGCGGCCGGTCCGAGGGTCCCAGCGCTCGGCGGTGGCGAGCACGGCCCCCGAGGCATCCCGGCCGCCAGCGACGAGAACGTCACCGGAGGTGAGCACGGTCGCCGTGTGGCCGCTGCGCGGCGTCAGGCCTGCCACGTGCACGGTCGCGATCGTGCCCTCGAGGGGATCCAGCACCTCGACGTCGGCGACCGGGTGGCCGTCGCCACCGAGGCCGCCGACGATCGCGACACGGCCGTCTGGAAGGACCGTTGCCGTATGCGCCCGGCGCGGGTGTGCGAGTGTCACTGGCAACGACTCGACCAGCGGCCCGTCACGGAGCTCCAGGGTGGCGACCAGTCCTGCGGACGACCGCCCGCCCGCCAACAGCCAGCGGCCGTCCGGGATTTGCGTGACGCTCTGCCCCGCGAGCGTCGCGCGTGGCGCCTGGGCGTCGGAGGGTACCGTCCGTACCGCAGGCGTCGGGTCGGTGCCCACGACCGGCGCCGATACCGACACGGATCCCGCGAGACTGCCGATCAACAGGGCGAGCCACGCCGGGACGACGAGGCGTGCCGCCGGGTGTCTGGGTGCTTTCGCTCGAGCCACTGCGCGCATACCGCTGTCCTGTTACTGATAGACCGCCGTGAAGCTGCCCGACACCGGCACGATCGGCACCAGGGTCACGGTGTACGTGCCCGCCGTCGCATTGGTGATCGGCAGTACGGTGGACCCGAAGCCTGCCAGGCTGTTGGCCAAGATTAAGGCGCCCGTCGGGTCGTACATGCCGACCGAGTAGTTGTTGCCGGCGGGGCTCGTGGCCAGCCCGTTAAGCGTCAGCGTGAACGACTGCCCGGCCGTCGCGTTGATCTTGAGCGTTGCGCTCTGCCCGACCGTTGGCAACGTGACGGTCGCGGTCTTGGACGCGGTCAGCGTGGTCACGGCATCCGGCACCAGCGCCGCGGACATCGCAAGCGTGGACGCGCTGTTCGGGTTGACGCCGATCGAGTACGTGCCGGTCTGCCCGAGGCGGTAGAGACGCACGACACACGCCGGCAGCTGGCAGGTCGGTGAGCCGAACGCCGATCCGTCCGGGTTGGTCAGCTGCAGCGAGAGGTAGGACGCTCCCGCGGGTGTCAGCGCAACGCCGGTGAGCGCCAGCGTCAGGCTGGACCCCGCCGTGGCCGTGAACGTCAGCGTGGCGTTCGCGCCGGCGATCGTGGTCTTGACCGGCGTCGCGCCGCCCGTGATCGGTACCGCGGTCACCAACGCAGGCGACAGCAACAGCGCCACCGTGCCTGTCGCCGGGAACTGCGGAACCACCGCGATCCGGTAAGTGCCCACGACCGTCGGTGGCAGGTTGAAGATCCCAGGATTCGTGCTGCTGACGATCGTATACCCCACCTGATTGCCGTTCGGGTCGGTGACCGTGACCCCGTAGCTCGTCGACGAAGGGGTCACGGCCGAGGCCGACACGCCGAGCACCAGCGACTGACCGGCGGTCGTGGCCGGGTAGGTCAGCTGCGCGCCCTGGCCGACGGCGGTGAGCGTGAGGGACTTAGAGGTATTGACAACCAGCGAACCCGACTGGTCGGCGGTGACGTCGACCGTGAAGCTCATGGTCAGGAGCTGGCCAGCCTTAACGATCGCCGTGTACGTGCCGGTCTGTTGCAGCGTGGTGAGGCGCAGCTCGCAGGCCGGCATCTGACAGCTCAGGTAGTTGTAGTTTGTGCCATCGGGATTGACGATCTGCACAGTCAATGCACTGACGCCGGCCGGCGAGACCGCGAGGCCCGACAGCGCCAGGGTCACGGGCTGACCCGCGGTCGCCGCGAAACTCAGCAGTGCGTCCTCGCCAAGGGTCGTCGTCGTGACCGCCGCCCCGGCACCCGATGCCGACAACGGGGAGAGTACGCCGTTCGCCGCCGTGACGCGGAAGCTCGCTGTGGAGGGCGACTGCGGCACCAAGGTCAGCGTGTAGGGACCGACCTCAGCACTTTCGAGATTGAACGTCGTCGTGCCGGCCCCCGCCGATCCGCTCGCCGCCTGCGAGCCGTCCGGGGCGGTGATTTGAACAAGGTACATGGCCGAAGCCGGTGACACCGACGATCCGACGAGGCTCACGACGTAGGGCACGCCGGCCGTTGGCAGCGTAAAGCTGAGGGTCGCGTTCTGCCCGACCGTGGTCAGTGCCTCTGTCTGCGGCGAGCCGAGCGGCAGCGCCCCGGTGACACCCGTCGCAAGCGTGGCGGTGACACTGCCGGTGGCCGGTGACTGCGGCACCACGGTTACCGTGTAGGTGCCCGGTGCGAGGCTGGCGAGATCGAGGACCGCGGGCTGGCCGAGTGCCGCTTGGGCAACCTGTCCGGAACCGTTCACGTTCCAGACCGTTGTCGAGTAGACATTGCTTGACGGCGTCGTTGAGGTCGTGGACAACACCAACGACATCGTCTGCGACGTAGCCGCCACGATCTCGAAAGTCAGCACCGCGGCCTGGCCCGCCTGGGTCAGAGCGAGCGACTGTGGCGTCGCCGGGACGAGCTCCCCGCCGAGCACCGCCGCCACCGTGGCCGTGAACGCCATCGTTCCGCTACCCTGCGGTGATACGATGACCGACATTGGCCCGTCGGTCGGGGCGGCGAAGGGCCCGACGACACAGCCGGCCGCGGTGCAACTGCCCTGCGCGATCAGCACGCCGCTTGCACCGCCCATGAACGACACCCCGCTTAGCGCCAGCGTCACCGGCTGGCCGCGAGGCGCGTTGATCATGTAGTACGCGTTTTCACCGGCAACACCGGTGCTGTAAGCCTTTCCACCACCGTTCACGACGAGGGATTTCGCCACTCCATTGATCAGGCGTACGGTCATGCTCCCGCTTTGTGGCGTCGCCGTCGTGATTGCAACGGTGTAGGTTCCTGCCGCCAAGTTAGGGAGATTGAGCAGGTAATCGCTGCCGGCCGACGCCTGGCCAGACCCGAGCGATGCGCCCGTGGGGCCCGTGACGTTGACGTTATACGTGCCGCCAAGCGGCGAGGTGACGACAGATCCGACATCAAGCATCAGTGTCTGCCCTGCCGTGGCGGCAAACGTCCATGCGCCGTTCTGGCCAACGGTTGTCAACTTCACCGGAAGTGGCGTGCCAACCACCAGATTGCCTTGCTGCCACGGCGCGAGCGTCGCCCTCCCCGTCATGGTGCCCGCCCCTTGCGGTGTCACCGTCACGGTGTACGTCCCGCCACCGGTCACGGTCGGAATCCCGACATCACACGCCCCGTTCACGGGGTAGCACACCGTGCTGGCTACCACGCCCCCGGTCGGCCCGTTTACCCGCACCAGCGCGCTCGTCACGCCGCCGCTGAAGGTTAGCCCAGAGAGCACCAACGACACGTTCTGGTCGGCAGAGAGCGTAAGGGTCTGAACCGCAGGTTGGCCGGCAGTCGTCGTCGCCAGGTTCCAGGTCTGGGTCGTCGTCACGCCCTGAGCCGCCGCCAGTGTAAGCACGACAGTACCAACGCCGTTGGTCTGCTGGTCGACCATTGCCGTATAGGTCCCCGACGCGGGCAGCGGCGGAATGCTCACCGGTCCGACCGTTGCCGTGACCAGCGTGGATCGGTCGGGATTAAGCACCACGATCTCAGGGGCCGTTACCGTGCCCGTGGGCGAGGCAGAGAGCGTCAGCAACTGGCCGGCAGACCCGACAATCGACACCTGTGCGGCCTGCCCGGGCAGCGCGAGCGGTATCGTCAGCGGCGTGCCCGCGACCACCGTGCCCGTGGCAGGTGTGGATACGGTCAGTGGCACCGAGGCGGTACTTACGTTTTGGTCGACCACCGTGTAGGACCCGCTTAACGGGAGCGAGGTCAGGTTGGCGACCGTTGCCGACGAGGCAGGAGGCCGAAGCGTTACGCCATTGGGCGCGATGACGGTCAGCAAGCCCGCGCTGCTTGCCACCGTCACGTTTTGTCCGGCCGTGGCGGCGAACACCGCCACGACCCCGGAATCCCCGTTCGGGATAGATACCGGTACCGTGCTGCCAAGCGCCGCCGTGGCACTCGCCGTGGTGGCAAGTCCAAACGAGACGAGACCTCCGCCACTTTGCTGGAAAAGGAACGTGTACGTGCCAGACATCGGTACCGGCCCGAAGTTTGCGGTTGCGATACCGCTCCATTGGCCGTAGGTCGGTGGGCAAACTGTACAGACGTACTTCGGCGGGATCTGGCAGTCCGTCGTAGTGCAGACAACCGGGACACCCGTGAACCCCGTCGCCTCTATGGTCTGCCCGTTTGGCGCGACGATCGAGATGACGCCGGCCGAAACGTAGGCGCCGGCCGTCGACGTGCTCGGCGTCTCCGACACGGCGAGCGAAAAATACTGTCCCTCCGTGGCACTGAATGTCAGCGCCGCAGGCTGGCTGCCGTTGAGGACGAGCGAAACTTGTCCAGGGACCGCTAGCGTTGCGGCCAGCGCGTCCGCCACTGCCGCGGACACCGTCCCAGTCTGCGCCGTGCTCTGGGTAATCAGCGCGGTGAAGGTGCCGCCTGCCGGGTCCGGACTGTAGTTGGAGGACCCTACAACGGACGCGTAGGGACTCGGCGGGACCGGCGACCCGGCAGAGTCCGCCACGGTCGGCGAGTTAAGACCCGTGAGACCAGTAGCACTGAAGAAAAAGGGCTGACCGGCCATGACGCTAAAGCTGACGAGCACCGACTGGCCAGGCAACGAGACGGAGGCAGACCCCGAGGAGGCCGATCCGAGGTTCAGCGGTAGCGGCGCCGCCAACGTCACTGACAGTGGTGTGCTGTTGTTACCCGGTTCCTGAAGGATGACCAGATAGTTCCCGGTCTGTGGCAAAGGCCCGAGATTGACGACCGTGGTCCCACTGCACGCCGGTGAACAGGTCGGGATTAATGACCCCGACGCCAGCACGGCGCCGCCCGGCTGCACGACGCTGATGGAAGCACTCGGTGCGCTACCCGCATTCTCAGCGACGGCAAGGGACAGCAGCTCGCCCACGCCGCCACTGAAAGACACGACCTGTGAGGCCCCAGCCGCCATGGACACCGCGGCGGTCGGCTGGTTGACTGTCAGCGTCGCTCCGAGCGACGTTACCGCCACCGCAGCGCTCACGGACCCCGGAGTCGAGCCCGTCGGTTGGATCAATACGCCGTAGGTCCCCGTCGTCGGTAAAGTCGGGTACCACGCGAGACCGGCCGTCGGCAAGGACGCGTTTAGCAGCGTCATGCCGGTCGGCGAAATCAAGGAGACACTGGCCCCCGGGACGGTTATGCCGCCAAGCGCGACCGTGACCGTCTGGTTTGCGGTTCCCGGGAAGGTCAATAAGACCGGCACACCGGCAGCACCGACTGAGATTGGCGTCGCGGCAGCGCCGACGATCAGTGCGGTTGTCGCCGGTCCCAGAATTTGCACGCCGAGGGCACCCACCGTCGAAGAACCCGGCGAAAAAACGGCAGTGTACGTACCCGACAGCGCGACCGGCGGCAATGGAATACTCTGCGCCGCGCCGGTCAGTGCCGTCGACGCGACGAAAACCGACCCGTCCGGGGCATAGACCACGACCCTGCTACCGGTTGCCGTGCCTGGCGTAATCGCCAACACGCCAGGCAACGTCGTCGTCAGGTCGAACAACACCAAGGTATTCGCCGAACCCCCAACGGATACCGTAGACGCGGGCGCGTTGAACGAGAGTCGCGTCGCGGCCGAATTAGCAGACAGCGGACCCCCGGCGGGCGGGATAACGAGGTCACCTGCGCTGGTCGCGGACCCACCGGGTGTAGTGACCGTGACCTTTCCGGAGCCGATGTTTCCCGGCACCACAATGCTCAGCGTAGTCGGCGTCACCGCCGCCACTGTCGCCCACGAGCGGTTGATCCGGACCTTCGTTGCACCGGGGGCCGTCATGAAACCCGTGCCGTTGATCGTCACCACGCTGCCCGCCGCGGCCGCCGTGGGCAGGAACGACGCAATGGTCGGTGCACCGGACACTACCCGCGGCGTGAACGTCTGCGTGCCCGTGACGCTGGAGCTACCTACCCTGACGGTCACGCTACCGGCCGACATGCCGCCGGGTACCGTGACCAAGAGCTGCGTCGACGTCGCCGACACCACGGTTGCCGCCACCCCGTTGATGGTGACGGTGTTTGCGCTTGCGGTGGTCGAGAACCCGGAACCGAAAACCGTGAGAGCGCTTCCGGGCGCCGCCGTCGGCGTGGAGAGCCCGGTCACCGCCAACGTCGCGACCGGTGTCGAATTCACGCCGGTCAGGTTACCCGACGGATCATAACTGTAGCTTTGGACGGCATTGAGGGAGGGGATGGTAGCCTGCACCAGCCGCCCCAGTACGTCATAGCCGTAAGTCACGCCGCCACCAACACTCGTTGGCAGCGTCGTCGCGGTGACCGCCGTCGAAGGCGCACTGATCGTGCCCGCCGTGTCGGTCGCGGCCACCTCGTAGCGGTAGGTGCCGGCTGGTGTAAGCATTGAATCCAGCCACCCGGTCGATCCGGTGACCGTCGCGACGGGCGCAAAGGACGTGCAGCCGCTGCCCGCGCACCGCTTGATTGTGTATGCGGCAATCGCCGGCGTGCCGGTTGAGGCGGTCCAGGTCAACTGCAGCTGAGTCGAGGAGGCGGCCACGGCAGTGAGACCCGCAGGCACCGTCGGCGTTGCCGACGCGACCGAAGCGATCACGATGCCAGCGAGGCCCGCGAACAGGCCGCGCAGAAGGCGTGTGAACGCCCGTCGCCGCACCTCAGCGTGTTGAGCTACGTCGACCGTCGCGTCCGTCATCCCCACCGCCTGTTCGCCATCGTTCAGGACTGACCTGGCGGGCACTTTCGGCTACGATGCGGATCCGCGCCGATGGAGTCAACGCGCGGAAGTAAATGCGCAATCGGTGCATGAAACACGACCCCAGCGGGTGACCGTGGTCGTGCATTGCCCCTTTCTCGTCATACCGAACTGTCATGAACTGTGTTATCGGAACAGGGATCCATTCACCGCTGCCCCGATTCGTCGCCTTCGTGCTCCGCGTCGCAACACTCGGTGCGGGGTTGCTGATCGCAGGGCAATCGGTCGCGTCGACACCGGCGCCGCCGCCTCTCGGCCTACCTGCCTTACACCCTGTAGACAATAGTCGCCTGGTCGCGCTGGGTCGGGACCTGTTCAACGACCCGCGGCTGAGCGTCGACGGCCGCGTCAGCTGCGCAAGCTGCCATCCACCGGGGCGACAATTCACGGATGATCAGCCGACGGCTCGCTTGCGCGGCAGTGCCGTGCTGACGCGCCGTACGCCGAGCCTCCTCAATGTTGTCTATCGCCCCGCCCTGTTCTGGGACGGCCGCGAATCCACCCTCGAGGCGCAGGCACTGAGTCCGTTGCTCGGACCGGCCGAGCACGGTTTTGTGACTCCCGAGGCTCTGATGGATGCCCTGCGCGATCACCCATCGCTGCGTGCATCCGTCGCGACGGCGTGCGACGTCAAGACCGGGGAAATCCGTGTCGACCACGTGCAGAGGGCGCTTGCGGCATACGAGCGGTCGCTCGTTTCGGGAAACGCACCAGCGGACCGCTATTTGTACGGCCAAGAGAACGGCGCGTTGAGTGCGCAGGCGCAGCGTGGGCTCGCGCTGTTTCGGGGTCGCGCCGGCTGCAGCGCCTGCCACACACTGGGCGACCGAACTGCACTCTATACCGACAACGCCTACCATCCCGGACCGTCGCCGATACCGAATAGCGTTCTTTCACGCCTGCAGGAGTTGGCGAGTCGGGTGACTGAGCTTCGTCAACGCGGGGCGGACGCCGAGCTTACCGCACTCGTCTCGCAGAACACCGACATCGCCGCACTCGGTCGCTACGTGGCAACCCTCGATCCAGCCGATATCGGCCGGTTCCGGACGCCATCATTGCGGAACGTGGCCGTAAATGCGCCCTATTTTCACGATGGCAAAGTGGCCGCCTTGGACGAGGCCATCGACGCGGAGCTGTACGCACGCCACGATGCACGCACACCCATTGTGCTAACAACGAATGAACGGGCGGATCTGAAGGCGTTCCTGGAAGCCCTAACAAGCCCGGGTGATCCTGCCCTAGGACCTGATGACACTATGTAATATGCTGAGCGGCGTGGAAATCACCGTAGAGTAGCTGACTCGGATCGAGCCGTTGTTGCCGGTACAGCGCGGCAAC